>CAJTWQ010000055.1 GCA_910579835.1 uncultured Ruminococcus sp. | reverse complement strand
TGTGTCCTGTTCCGGGGTATGACAGACATTTTAAAGTGACTGAATATTTTGGAATCGAAATGATAAATATTCCTATGACTAAGACGGGACCTGATATGGATATAATCGAAAGATTGGTGACTGAAGACGAATCCATTAAGGGCATCTGGTGCGTTCCTCAGTATTCAAATCCAGACGGTATTTCTTATAGCGATGAAACGGTAAAGCGTTTTGCGAATCTTAAACCGGCTGCAAAGGATTTTAGAATTTTCTGGGACAACGCATATTGTATTCATCATTTAACCGATGAACCTACTTTAATTCTTAACATTCTTGATGAAGCTAAAAAAGTTGGAAATGAAGATATTGTATATATTTTTGGTTCTACCTCAAAGATTACTTTTCCCGGCGCCGGTGTTGCAGTAATGGGGGCAAGCAAAAGAAATGTTGATGAACTAAAAAAACTTTTGGGAATCAGCATTATCAGTTATGATAAAATGAATCAGCTTCGTCATGTTAAATTTTTCGGTAGTTTTGAGAATATGTGCGAGCATATGAAAAAGCACAAGGATATTATCGCTCCAAAGTTTGATATGGTGTGTAAGACTTTGGAAAAGGAAATCGCTCCTTTAGGAATTGGATCATGGACAGAACCGGAAGGAGGATATTTTGTATCCTTTAATGCAATGAAAGGCTGTGCAAAACGAATTGTAAAGCTTTGCAGTGAAGCTGGAGTTACTCTCACTGGTGCGGGAGCCACATTCCCGTACGGTGTTGATCCTGATGACAGGAATATCAGATTAGCTCCTACATATCCTCCTGTTAAGGATCTTGCAAAAGCAATGGAGCTTTTTGTAATTTGCGTTAAGCTCGCAAGCGCTGAGAAGCTTCTTTCTGAAAAATAAAGATATGGGACTGCTGCATCTATGATGTATCAGTCCATCGTTTTTTAAAGCCCTCTTCATGATTATTGACAAATTTTTTGAAATGTGTTATAATAAATATACGACAGTTCATTTGCACCATCCTGTCGAAAAACAAAACTACGGGCAGATCACAAAGAAATTTTTGGATGCGTGTGTTTCTGCAAACTCACGCATTTTTATTTGGATTTTATGGGGTGTATATATGTATGAATTGAAAGTAAAGGCAGCGTTTGACAGCGCTCACTTTCTCAGCGGATACAGCGGAAAATGCGCTAATATCCATGGACATCGCTGGATAGTTGAAGCTGAAATCTCTCAGAAGGAACTTCAAAAAAACGGTGAGTTCAGAGGAATGGTGGAAGATTTCGGGCCTCTAAAAAGGCGGCTTCGGGATATGGCTGATTATTTTGATCATGCTCTTATTTATGAATCGGGAACTCTTCGCCCGCTTACTGTTGAGATTTTGAATAATGAGGGATTTCGTTTGGTTTCTGTAAATTTTCGTCCGACAGCAGAATGTTTTGCAAAGTATTTTTACGAGCTTCTCTGTGATTCAGGGGAGCCTGTAAGCAAAGTGACGGTTTATGAAACGCCTGACAACTGCGCATCCTACAGGAGTGATGAGTGATGATATATAAAGTGGCAGAGTTTTTTTCCAGCATAAACGGAGAGGGAACCCGAGCAGGCGAACTTGCGGTTTTTATACGTTTTCCGGGATGCAATCTCAGCTGCACATACTGCGATACTTCATGGGCAAATCAGCCGGATACGTCGTTTGACTCTATGGATGACAGTGAAATTCTTAAATATGTTCTGAAAACTGGAATTCGCAACGTAACTCTTACCGGAGGAGAACCGTTGCTTGTTCGCGGCGTGAGAGAGCTTATCAGTATGTTGGGGGAAAACGGATTGTCCGTTGAGGTGGAGACCAACGGAAGCGTTTACCTTGCACCATTTGCAGATTTGGACAATAGACCGTTATTTACTATGGATTATAAGCTCCCCGGCAGTGGTATGGAGGAGAAAATGGAGCTTCTTAATTTTGAGCTTCTGAAACAAGATGATACGGTAAAACTTGTTGCCGGTTCAGCAGATGATCTCAAGTGTGGACTTGAGATCATAAGGACATATTCTTTGACTGAAAAATGCTATGTATATTTCAGTCCTGTTTTCGGCAGGCTTGATCCGGCAGAGATAGTTGAATTCATGAAAAAGCATAGGATGAATGATGTAAGAATGCAGCTTCAGATGCATAAATTTATATGGGATCCTATGGAGAGGGGAGTGTGAAAATGGCTGTAGATAAGAAAAAAATTGAATATCATATAAGGGAAATATTAAAAGCTCTGGGAGAGAATCCAGACCGTGAGGGACTGATTGAAACACCGGAAAGGGTGGCACGTATGTATGAGGAGGTATTTGAGGGAATTCAGTACAGTAATCATGAAATTGCCGAAATGTTCGGTAAAACTTTTTCTGCTCCAAAGAATGACGGAAGGCAGTCGGCTGTTGTAATGCGGGATATAAGCGTTTTTAGCTACTGCGAACATCATATTGCGCTGATGTATGATATGACGGTCAACGCTGCGTATATTCCGGACGGAAAAGTACTGGGACTGAGCAAAATAGCCCGTATATGCGATATGGCAGCAAAGAGATTGCAGCTTCAGGAACGGCTTGGTGAGGATATTGCAGAGATTATCTGTGAAGCTGTCGGAACCGTAGATGTGGGAGTAGTAATTACCGGATCCCATAGCTGCATGACCGCAAGAGGTATCAGAAATATTCCTGCACGCACCACTACAACCACGTTTTACGGCAGATTTAAGGATGATCCGGAGCTTCAGCATTTAGTAATTTAAGGAGAAAAAAACAATGAAAGTAATGGTTTTATTCAGCGGCGGCGTAGACAGCACAACTTGTCTTGCTCTTGCTGTAAGGGCGCACGGTGCAGGGAATGTTATTGCGCTGTCAATCAGTTATGGTCAGAAGCATAGCCGTGAGATCGAGGCTGCTCGGAAAATTGCTTCTTATTACAATGTTGATTGGAAGCAGCTGGATCTTTCAACGATTTTTGTCGATTCTGACTGTTCTCTGCTTTCAAGTTCGTGTGAAGAAATTCCAAAGGAGACATACGCTGAGCAGTTAATTGAAACAGGAGGAAAGCCAGTTTCTACATATGTTCCTTTCCGGAACGGACTTTTTATTGCATCTGCTGCAAGCATGGCTTTGTCTCTGGGGTGTGAGATAATATATTACGGACCTCATGCAGATGACGCTGCCGGTAATGCATATCCCGATTGCAGCGAGGAATTTAATGATGCTATGAAAACGGCAGTTTATATCGGCAGCGGAAAGCAGCTCTGCATTAAAGCACCATTTGTGGACAAGACTAAAAAAGATATTGTAAAACTTGGCATTGAGCTTGACGTTCCCTATGAGCTTACATGGAGCTGCTACGAGGGTGGCAATAATCCTTGCGGTGTATGCGGCACATGCCGTGACAGACAGAATGCCTTTTTGGCAAACGGCGTTCAGGATCCATTGATAAAATAAGGAGATTTTATTATGACAGGAAGAACCAGAGAAGAAACCGCGGGCTTGAGTCTGCTTGGTAATAAAAAGACCGAATATCCCGATGATTATGCCCCGCAGATGCTTGAAACATTCATTAACAAGCATCAGGACAGAGATTATTTTGTAAGATTCAACTGTCCGGAATTCACAAGTCTGTGCCCTATTACAGGACAGCCGGATTTTGCATCGATCTATATTCAGTATGTTCCGGATGTAAAAATGGTGGAAAGCAAATCTCTCAAGCTGTATTTGTTCAGCTTCCGTAATCATGGGGATTTTCATGAGGACTGTGTAAATATTATTTTAAACGATCTTGTAGAGCTTACACATCCTCGATATATGGAGGTGTGGGGCGAATTCACGCCACGCGGCGGAATCTCTATACATCCGTACTGTAACTACGGCAGACCGGGTACACGCTGGGAACAAGCTGCTCTCGATCGTCTTTCAAACTGGGGACAACCAAGATAATACGTTTTTTCTTGACATCCAATACATGATATGTTAAAATAGACTTATTGAGGACGTGATAAAATGAAAATAATTCTCGCTTCTGCATCACCGAGGAGAAAGGAGCTTATGAAGCTCATAACAGAGGATTTTACAGCGGTTTCAGTAGATGCTGACGAAACTCTTCCGGAGGATATGCCAGAAAAAAGAATATGCGGCGTATGTGAATATATTGCACGTGTCAAGGCAAAAAAAGCAAATGAGCTTTTTCCGGATGATATTGTCATAGGCTGCGATACAATAGTTGTGCATAAGAATATGATTCTCGGAAAGCCTAAGGATAAGGAACAGGCGTGGGAATATCTGCATATGCTGTCGGGCAGTGCCCATTCTGTATTTACCGGATGTTGCATTATGTATGGAGACAGAATGTTTTCATTTTACGTGGGTACAGAGGTATTTTTCTGCAAACTCACCGATGAAGAAATTGAGGATTATATTTCTTCTGACGAACCCTACGACAAGGCGGGCGGATACGGTATTCAGGGGAGGGGAGCACTATTTGTGAATTATATCAACGGTGATTTTTTTAACGTTATGGGACTGCCTGTTTCACGTCTGAATAAAGAATTAAAAGAATTTATCAAAGGAGTAAGATAATGAATACTACTGCTTTTCACAATGCGGATATACTTCTTCCGAAAAAGTCGATTGATGTTTCAAAATGGTCGGTCATCGCCTGCGATCAGTATACAAGTGAGCCTGAGTACTGGAACAGCGTATATGATACCATTGGCGATGCGCCCTCAGCGCTTAACCTTATTCTGCCTGAGATCTTCCTTGAAGAGGAGAATGTTTCAGACCGCATTAGCGATATACACGAAGAGATGAACAGTTATATTGAATCTGAGATATTTGATGAATATAAGGATGCAATGGTTTATGTTGAGAGGATTCAGGGAAACGGTATTCTTCGACAGGGAATCGTAGGCGCAATTGATCTTGAAAAGTATGATTTTTCAAAAGGCAGTTCGTCTGAGGTTCGTGCAACCGAGGCTACCGTTATTGAAAGGATTCCTCCAAGAATCAGGGTAAGACAGGATGCACCGCTTGAACTTCCGCATATCATGATTCTTATTGACGATCCTGACCATACCGTTATCGAGCCTCTTGCGGAAAAGACATCATCAATGGCAAAACTTTATGATACCAAGCTTATGCAGGGCGGGGGCAGCGTAAAGGGGTATCTTGCAGACAGCGCCGAACAGCAGCGTATTGACGATGCATTGGCAGCTCTTGCAGATCCGGTAGTTTTTGCTGAGAAGTACGGACTTGATGAGACGCCAGTACTTCTTTATGCTATGGGAGACGGCAACCATTCACTTGCAACGGCGAAGGAGTTCTATGAGCAGCTTAAAGAGGCAAATCCTGACAAGGATATGTCGTCTCATCCAGCAAGATACGCTTTGGCAGAAATTGTAAATCTTCACAGTGATGCCCTTAAATTTGAGGCTATACATCGTCTTGTATTTGATGTTGACTGTGATAATCTCCTGTCTGAGCTTGCTGATACACTGGGACTTTCCGGGGATAAGGAATCGGATCAGTATGTTATTATATTCTGCGGCGGAAGTGAGAGAAAGCTTTGGATTCATAATAAATCATCAAATCTTTCCGTTGGCTCACTACAGAATTTTCTTGACGGATATATCAAGATAAACGGCGGAAAGATCGACTACATCCATGGTGCAGATACTGTAAAACAGCTTGCCGAAAAGCATAGTGGAATCGGTTTTATTCTGCCGGATATGGATAAATCTCAGCTTTTCCCCACCGTTATCAAGGACGGTGCTCTGCCCAGAAAGACTTTTTCAATGGGGCATGCTGAAGATAAACGTTTTTACATGGAAGCAAGGAAAATTATTAAATAATAACTGCAAAGCTGTTCGGAAATATGCCGAACAGCATTTGCATATTAATGGAACAACGGAGGCAGGAAATGAATAAATCAGACGCGCAGAAAAGGTCAGAGGAGCTTTCAAAACTCCTTAACGAGTACAGCTATCAGTATTATGTACTTGATAACCCCGAAATATCGGATTATGACTTTGATATGTTCATGCAGGAACTGAAAGACTTAGAGGAGCAGTTTCCGGAGCTTATTACTCCGGCATCACCTACTCAGCGTGTTGGCGGAATGGCGCTCAATAAATTTGAAAAGGTCAATCATGCCGTACAGATGTTGAGTTTGCAGGATGTTTTTTCTTTTGAACAGGTGGAAAGCTTTGTTCAAAAATGTCATGATGAGCTTACTGATGCGGAGTTTTCAGTGGAGCCGAAGATTGACGGATTGTCAGTTTCTTTGGAATACGAGAATGGGATTTTTACTCGCGGTTCAACTCGCGGCGATGGATTTGTGGGGGAGGATGTTACGGCAAATCTCCGGACCATTAGATCAATTCCGCTGAAAATAGATAATGCTCCGGAGTTTTTAGAAGTTCGGGGAGAAGTGTATATGCCGCAGGAAAGTTTTTTTTCATTGGTGGAACAGCAGGAACTGAAAGGTGATGTGCTATTTAAAAATCCCCGTAATGCGGCAGCAGGCTCCCTACGTCAGAAAGATTCCAAAATAACTGCAAAGCGGAGGCTTGACATTTTCATTTTCAATGTTCAGCAGGTAAATGGACGAAGTTATGATACGCATACTCAGTCACTGGATGATCTTAAAGCAATGGGATTCAAGGTTTTGCCTTCATATAAGATATGCCGTGAGGCATCTGAAATTAAGGCTGAGATAGACAGAATAGGAAATGAGCGCGCAAAGTTTGGTTTTGATATTGACGGTGTTGTTATTAAGGTAAACAGACTGTCTCAGCGTGACATTATGGGTTCTACTTCCAAGACTCCAAAATGGGCAGTTGCATATAAATATCCTCCTGAAGAGAAGGAAACAAAGCTGCTTGATATTGAGGTCAATGTAGGGCGTACCGGAGCAATTACTCCTGTTGCCGTTTTTGAGCCGATCCTTCTGGCTGGAACTAGCGTTTCCAGAGCGGTGCTTCACAATCAGGATTTTATAGACGAAAAAGATATAAGAATAGGCGATATTATTGTGGTAAGAAAGGCAGGAGAAATTATTCCCGAAGTGCTGCGGAGCGTCTCACATGAAGAGTGTTCTTTTAAGTTTAATCTTCCGGCATTATGTCCGGTATGCGGAACTCCATCTGTGCGCGATGACGGGGAAAGTGTTCTTCGATGCCCGAATGTTGCATGTCCGGCGCAGCTTCTTAAAAATATGATTCATTTTGCATCAAAAAACGCTATGGATATTGACGGGCTGGGAGAAGCTAATATGAAACTCTTTGTTGAAAGCGGAATGGTGAAATCTCCGGCAGATCTCTATATTCTCAAAAAAGAGCAGATTATTGCTCTGGAACGATTTGGTGAAAAGTCGGCACAGAATTTGATAGACGCCATTGAGGCGTCCAAGAGAAATGAGGCGGATCGTCTTATTTTTGGTCTTGGAATACGAAATATCGGTCAGAAGGCGGCGACGCTTCTTTGTGAAAAATTCGGTGGTATAGATGAGCTTCTCACGGCTGGAAAAGACGAAATATCCTCTATTGAGGGGTTCGGAGATGTCATGGCTGACAGCGTTTTCAATGCGCTCCGTGAATCTCATACTATCGAGCTTATCCGTCGTTTAAAAGAATACGGCGTGAATATGAGCTATAGTAAGAAAACAGTTGGTGACAGCCGTTTCAGCGGACTTACTTTTGTGCTAACGGGAACTCTTCCAACAATGAAGCGTGATGAAGCAAAGGCACTGATTGAAAGATTCGGCGGAAAGGTAAGCGGTTCTGTATCAAAGAAGACAAGCTTTTTAGTGGCAGGGGAGGAAGCAGGAAGTAAATTAGTAAAGGCACAGGAGCTTGGTATTGAGATTCTTACGGAGGATGAACTTTTGGAAAAAACAAAGTGACGGTGATTTGAAATGGCTTGGACAAAGCAGCAGGAAGATGCTATAAATTCAAGAGATGCTTCAATAATTGTATCTGCTGCAGCAGGCAGCGGCAAAACCTCTGTATTGACAGAGCGTTTGGTAAAGCTTATTACAGATCCTGCCTCCGGTGTCAGAGCAGACAGGATGATAGTAGTAACCTTTACTAATGATGCTGCTGCGGAGATGAAAAAAAGACTTGACAAGCGCCTGCGTGAGTTAATAAATCAGAATCCTGACAGCAGTCATCTTTTAAAGCAGCAGACTCTTTTGCAAAGCGCAAAGATCTCTACGATAAACTCATTTTGTTTTGAGCTTATCAGGGATAATATTACCGATCAGGGAATTACTTCCGGATTTGGAATCCTGGATGAAGCAGAAAATAAGGCTTTGAAAGCGCAGGCTATGGACGACCTGATAAACTGGTACAGCGAGAATGAATATGATAAGATTTCTTTTTTGTACGATCGTTTCTGCATTAAAAACGAGCGTGTGCTGGTAGAAGTAATATCTCTTGCCGACGATTTTCTCGCCTCTGTGGCTCTGCGCGATAAATGGCTAAGCGATGCAGAAAACGAGTACAGAAAGGATTTCCGCGAATCTGTTTACTACAGCGTATTGATGAAAAATTTGGTTGAAAAGGCAGAAAAGGCGCTGAAACTGGCGGGGAGCTGTCTTAACATGATAAGTCAGATCTTTCCTGATATTTCAAATTATCCACAGGCATTGTCATCATTTCGTCAGGCAGAAGAAGAATATGACAGGGTAGGCGAACTGTCGGAAATAATTAAGTCGGGACGTTTTCCGGATAAGGATGAGGCTGAACGTCTGAGTTCCTTTGGCAAGTTGATTACGGTTACTTCAAAAACTCCATATAATAAAGAACTTCGGGAGATGTATAAGAAAAAGCGTGACTTGATTAAAGAGCTTGTTTTAGGGATTATATCAGGAATATCTACGGCGAAAAACGATTTTAAGGAATCCGCCGAGGTCACATTTGTCCTGGCAGAGATGCTAAGAAAATATCAGGACATTGTCTGGGAGAAAAAATGCGCTAAAAATGCTGTCAGCTTTGACGATGGTGAAAGACTTGCTCTGGAGCTTCTGGCTGAAACCGATAACAGCGGCAGAATAGTTCCTTCGGAAACAGCGCTACGAACAGCTGAATATTACGATATAATTATGATAGACGAATATCAGGATTCCAATAATAAGCAGGATCTTATATTCAAGCTGATTTCCAAAAATTACAGACATACTTTAAACGGCGAGCCTATGTATGGTAATAACGTCTTTCTGGTAGGGGACGTTAAGCAGTCAATATACGGCTTCAGGCTGGCAAATCCCAGGAACTTTATTAATACGCTTAACTCTTCGGAAGCTTACAGCTCTGAAAGCAACTGTCCGAATCAGTCTATTGTATTGAACAGGAATTTCCGCAGTTCTCAGGAAGTTATTGATTTCGTGAACTTTGTTTTCGGTCAGATAATGTCGGAAAAATGCGGCGGAATAAGCTATAATGAGAATGAGATGCTTTACTTCGGTGCGCAGGCATATATTGATGCCGGCGAATCATGTCTAACTGAGATTGCTTTGATTAACGACGATCCTGCCGAGGATGAGGAGGAAGATCAGAAAGCGTCCGATGTGAACTATGAGGCTGAATATACTGCCGGACGGATTGCAGATATGATAAACAAAAAGTATCCTGTTGTTACCGGCGAGGGAACACGTTCATGCCGACCCTCGGATTTCAGCATTCTTGTACGCGGAAACAAATTTATCAGTGTTTATGCCAAGGCGCTGCATAACAGGGGCATTCCGGCAAAAACCGGAGAGGAAATCGGATACCTAAGATCACGGGAAATAGCTATTCTTATTGATCTGCTAAGGGTAATTGATAATCCTCTGTCCGACATTCCGACAGCTGCGGTAATGACCTCTCCGATGTTTATGTTCACCATTCAGGAACTTGCCCTTATAAAGTCTTTAGATAGGGATAAGCCTGTATATTCTATACTTCTTGAAGTGGCTGACAGTGCATATGGAAGCTGTATCAGCGATGTTCTTATCGGGAAATGCCGGGATTTTCTGAGCTTTGTTGATTCATTCCGTCTTAGCGCAGTTACTATGACTATCGGGGAACTTATCAGTCTTATATATGATTCTACGGATTTTATTTCTGTCATGCAGATGAGCCGTGACGGTGAAAAGAAGCGTGCTAATTTGCGTCTTCTTATTCAGTATGCACAGAATTACGAAAGTTCTTCCGCTTATGAGGGGACGGGAGGTCTGGGCGGATTTCTCCGGCACATTGACAGAGTGCTGGAAACGGGGGATTATCCACAGGGAAAGGAATCGGCGGCAT
>CAJTWQ010000054.1 GCA_910579835.1 uncultured Ruminococcus sp. | reverse complement strand
GGTCAGCACTGCAAAAGGCCCCTCGCAGGCAATATTACCGGCAATATGGTTAAGAAAATCCTCACAGACTGTCTCATCCTTCAACTCTGATTTAAGCAGCGTATACAAAATATTCTGCGGTTTGCCCTCCTCGTAAGCTTCATTGGGAAATTCATATTCCACAAAGGATTTTCCTACGTTAGTATTAAGCACCTTTTTAAGCGTATCTTCATAGACGCTGTGCTCCTCCTCCGACATTGTAAGGCATGAGCTTATGTTATGGCAGCGAAGATTTTTTTCCGCGTCGATAAAGCCTGTAAGAATACGCTCCATAACAAAAAATCCGCTTTTATCCGAAAAATTCTTCTTGATTTCCGCTGTTTCTTTTTTATTCATAATTTTTATTTTTCCTTTCTTTAAGAACTTGTGTTCATACCATTATTTCATTATACATCATAAGAATGTTTTTTGCAAGCGGTAATTTTCAAAAATTCAAAAGCATATACTTCTTTTGTACAAGTTCAAAACTTTGCTGTAAAAGAAAGGAAATCTGCATGAAATATCTTATAATACTACTGGCTCTGCTTTCCCTATGTTCGTGCGCCGTTCCGAATGCTCAGTCCTCAGATACATCCGAAGCTTCTGTCACATCATATATTCAGGAACCCGACCAGCTTCATCTGGATATTCCTGAGGGATATAAGCCCATAAATTACGACTATCAGATCGGTCAATGGTTTCCGTATATGCAGTATGAGGAGTATATGTACGGCAAAACATCAGAGGAATTCCGAAACGCTGTGCGCGAACGCTTCACAAAGGCAAAGGGAAACGGCGTAAATACAGTATATCTCCACATTCACCCCTGCGGCGACGCCTATTACCGTTCGGAAATTTTTCCGAACGGAGTATGCCTCGACGGCGACTACGATCCGCTTGAAATAATGCTTGAGGAAGCGCACGGGCTTGATCTCTCGGTTCACGGCTGGATAAATCCCCTCCGCTGCCAGACCGCAGAACAAATGGCAGAGCTTCCTGACAGCTTTATCATCAAAAAATGGACGGAAGACACGGAACAGCATATAGCAAAACTGATAGGCAATCGCTGGTACCTCGATCCCTCATACCCCGAAACGGCAGATCTTCTGAGCAAATGCGTAAGCGAACTTCTGGAATCCTATGATCTTGACGGAATCCATATTGATGATTACTTCTATCCCACAACGGATGAAAGCTTTGACAAAAACGAATTTGAAAAAAGCGGCAGCACCGATCTGGCACAATGGCGGCTTGAAAACTGCACGCGGTTTGTCAAAACAATATATGATACTGTAAAAGATCACGACAGCAGAGTCCTGTTTGGTATCAGTCCTCAGGGTAATATTGAATCAAATTATAACTCTCAGTATGCAGATGTAAAACTTTGGGCAGGAAGCACAGGCTACTGCGACTATATTGTCCCGCAAATCTATTTCGGCTTTAAAAACACCGCTTGTCCATTTGAACCCACTCTTAAACGATGGGAAGAACTGCGCGGCGACAGTCCTGTAAGGCTTATCATCGGACTTGCCGCATACAAGCAGGGGAAAGAAGATAAATGGGCGGGTCAGGCAGGAGAAAACGAATGGATTGATAATCCGGATATAATCAGCCGGCAAATCGAACTTGTCGGTACATCCTCTGCTGATGGATACGCACTTTATTGAGAAAAAAATATAAAAATTCTATGTTTATTGTAAAAATCGGCAATTGACAGAATACCATAATTGTGATAGAATATGTATAGATAAGTATACTTGAAATTGAGACATATTTGAGTAGAATTACACTACCTATATTAAACTTTGAAATGAGGCAACGCGATATGAAATGCGAATACTGCGGATATGAACATAATGCGAAATTCTGCCCCAACTGCGGTGCAGCCGCTCCGGAGCAGCAGACTCCTGCTCCGCCCATGCAGTGGCAGTCTTCTGCCGACAATAACAATATAAACAGAGAGCAAAGAAATAACGGCGATTTCCGCAGCTATCAGAACCATAATGTATATAACAGATATTATTCCGGAATTAAAATACGCTCCATAGCTTCATGCATAATTCTGACCATAATAACCTGCGGACTTTACAGCATCTTATGGTTCGGAAACCTTAACGACGAAGCAAATTACCTTTCTGAAGAGCCTAACCCGACCTCCGGCGGCGCGGCGTTCCTGTTGTCGGTCATTACCTGCGGAATTTATTATTTTTACTGGGCATATATGCAGGGCGTAAGACTTGACCGTGCACGTATGTTAAGAAATATGCCGCCTAAAAATCAGGGATTAACGTTTCTCCTGCTTTTATTCGTTCCTTATGCAGGCGGTCTGATATCTCTGAGCCTTATGCAGAACGAAATCAATAATCTCGCATAATCTGACAGTTATTGCCCCATAAAAGGGGCAATTTTATTATATGATATGAAAAAGATTAATAAATACAGGCTGCAAAAGCTTCTTATAATTCTTGCCCTGGGCGGCGTCTATTACATCTTTATGAAACTCACAGGTCTTGGGATTCCCTGCCCTGTCCGTCTTATTTCCGGCGGCAGGCTCCTCTGTCCCGGCTGCGGCATTTCAAGAATGTGCATGAACCTCGGTTCACTTAGTATTTATGAGGCATTTCACTGCAATCCGGTAGTTTTTTCTCTGATTCCACTTTGGAGCATATGCACTGCGCTCTGGCTTTTTAACCGCGACGAAAAATTTCTTAAAGCTGCGGAAATCTTTTCGGTTATCGTCCTCATATTATTTGGAATATTTAGAAATTTTCTGTAAAAATATATTGCAAAAATCCTTTAAATGTTATATAATAATAAGTAAACGTTTATTATAACCGCAAGGAGATAGTTTGATGATTTATAATAATATACTGGAAGCAATGGGACACACTCCAATGATAAAGCTCAGCCGTATGAACAAGCCGGGCAGTGCGGACGTACTCGTAAAATTTGAAGGACTTAATGTCGGAGGCTCCGTAAAGACAAGAACAGCGTACAATATGATCCTAAATGCCGAGCGTGAGGGAAAAATTAACGAGAACACGGTCATAGTTGAACCTACCAGCGGAAATCAGGGCATAGGACTGGCGTTGGTAGGCGCTGTCAGAGGATATAAAACCATAATAATTATGCCCGATTCCGTCAGCGAAGAACGCCGGAAGCTTGTCCGTCATTACGGCGCCGAAGTAATTCTTATCCATGACGGCGGAGATATAGGAAAATGCATTGAGGAATGCCTTAATACTGCTCTTAAAATGGCTGAAGAAAATAAAAATATTTTCGTTCCGCAGCAGTTTGCAAATCCTAATAATGTTTATGCGCATAAATATCACACAGCTCTTGAAATCCTTGAACAGACTGCCGGAAAAATTGACGGCTTCTGCTCCGGCATCGGCACTGGCGGAACGATCACGGGAATCGGAGAAGCTCTCCGCGCGCAGTATCCCGATATGGAAATATGGGCTGTAGAACCTGAAAACGCCGCTATACTGGCCGGCGGAACTATAGGAACGCACCTACAAATGGGAATCGGTGACGGAATTATCCCGGATATTCTTAATACAAAAATCTATGATAACATTTATATCGTTAGCGACGAAGAGGCTATAAAAACTGCAAAGGAGCTTGCCTCGAAAGAGGGGATCATGTGCGGTATATCCAGCGGTACCAATGTTGCCGCTGCCCTGAAACTGGCCGAAAAGCTCGGAGATGGAAAAACAGTTGTAACTATCCTGCCCGACACGGCAGAAAGATACTTTTCAACGCCTCTTTTTGATGAATAATAAAAAGGCATCCCAAAAGATGCCTTTTTATTATTCATCATGGATCAGATCCCAGAGCTGCCGCCCTGTCTCCAAAGATACTCCTGCGGCTTCTGAAAGTTCCTCCGGAGAGGCATTGCGGAGATTCTCTTTTGTTTTATACTTCATCATAAGCTTTGCAGCTTTCTTCTCACCTATTCCTCTGACTGTCATAAGTTCCGAGACATAGGTCTTTTTCTTATGTCTTGAATGCATGAAGCTGACAGAAAAACGATGCACTTCGTCCTGAATCCTGGTTACAAGATTAAATACCGATTTCAGCTCGTTGATCTGGATCTCACTGCCCTCGGCGGCAATAGCTCTGGTTCGGTGCTTGTTGTCCTTTACCATACCGAAAACAGGAATATCAAGTCCCAACTCACGCATCACCGGCAGAACAGCGTGAACGTGTCCCTTTCCTCCGTCAAGAAGAATAAGATCGGGAATTCTTTTAAAATATTCGTCCCCTTCTCCCGTCACTATATGCATAAGTCTGCGCCGTAAGGTTTCCTGCATACTGCCGTAATCGTTCTGATATTCCTGTTCCTTAATAGTAAAGCGTTTATATGCTTTTTTCAGCGGTCTGCCGTCCTCGAAAACAACCATTCCCGCAACCATAGACTCAGAGGATAAATTTGAAATATCATAAGCCTCGATATACTTCGGCGGTTTCTTCAGCCCCAGACTCTTTCCGAGCTGTTCCAGGGCAATAACTTCTTTCCCGGTACGGTTATTTTTCAGAGCCGCATATTCTGCACTGTTATTCTTTGCAAGACGCAGAAGCTCAGACTGCTTTCCCTTTTGGGGAACGTGAAGCTTTACCCTGCGGCCGGACTGCTTTTCCATAAGTTCCTCAAGAAGCTCCGAATCTTCCGGCAGCCGTTCAATTATTACCGACTTTGGAATATCGCTCCTTCCGTAGTAAAACTGCATCAGGAACAAACTTAAAATATCCTCGCCGGAATCCGTTTTTTCAAGCTCAAACACCGCCTTGTCGTAAAGACGGCTCTCGCGGTACATAAGAACGGAAATATATATACCGTCGTAAAATTCCGCAATACCGACAACATCCGCTGATTCCACAACACTGTTGATGATTTTCTGCTTCTCCGACGCCTTTTTTACAGCGGAAATTCTGTCACGGAGCAAAGCCGCCTTTTCAAAGTCAAGGTTTTCGGCCGCCTTTTCCATTTCCTGCTGCATACGCTCCACCGACTCGATACTGCCGCTTTTGATAAATTCCACTGCCTGAGACACGGCGCTGCCGTATTCTTCACGGCTTATCTTTCCTCGGCACAACCCCATGCAGGTCTTGATATGATAATTCAGACACGGTCTTGATTTGCCAAAATCTCTCGGAAACACTCTTGTGCAGGTAGGCAGCATAAACACACGATTCGCCTCGCTGACCGCCTCTCTGGTAATAAATCCGCTGGTATACGGCCCCAGATACTTTCCTTTTTCCTTGGTGTTCTTTTCAGCAATAATCCTCGGAAACTCCCCGTCGGTTATGTGTATATAATGATAGCCCTTGTCATCCTTCAGCAGAATATTATATTTTGGCTTGTGCTGCTTGATAAGGCTGCATTCTAACAAAAGAGCCTCATACTCACTGTCGGTAACAATGAAATCATAATCAAAAACATTTGATACCATAGCCGCGACCTTCGGGGTATGATCAGGGGTTTCACGGAAATAGCTGCTCACCCGGTTATGAAGATTCTTTGCCTTTCCGATATAAATTATTGCGCTTTCCCGATTTTTCATAATGTAGACTCCGGGAGAAGACGTCAGCTTTGAGGTCTTTTCACGAAGAAAAGTAATTCTCGGATTCATATTTTCACCGCCTATTGCCTTTCAAAATACGATTTTCCTGCGCTCGGCCGGAAATATGTCCTAATATAACCGTCAGTGGACAGAATTACAAACTCGTTTGTAGCCTCCATATAGTATACTCCGTCTCCGTCCTCAGCCTCAGTCTTATACAATGCGTCAGGATCGTTTATAACATCACTGGCGCCCTTTTCATATTCCTCAGCTGTCTTATAGCTGAATTCATCCTCGAATTCACCGCCGTGCTTACTGAAATGATCGTCCCTCAGCTTTTCCGACCTGAAATAATATTCCGTATATTCAGCCTTGTAACTTGTAGTATCTTCGGTAACCGCAGCCGTTGTTTTCTGGGATATAACCGAAATATCAGTGCTTTCCGGATCATCGCTTCCGGATAGATTTATCCCCAGGATTCCTGCGATAACCAGTAAAACCGCCGATATACCTGAAATAATTACACCCTTTATTTTTTTGCTCATAATCTCACCTCACTATTATTGGACAGCTGAACATTAAAGATTTATCTGGTATATTGCTCCGCCAACTAATACTAATCACCATTAAAACACTTGACAAGATTTGTGGAAAGGCTGTCGCCTTGCAAAGAGTTTTGACGAAGTGATTAGTATAAATCAAGGGGAGCGATGCCCCCCCTTATAATTATTCAATATTTGCCGTACTGCACAGAATATCAAAATAATTCCGGACAGAGCTGTTGCCGATAAGACAGCTGTCATTAATGATTTCACCTGTATACTTACCGTCTATAAATACATAACACTGCTGATTTCCGGCGTCAGCAAGCTGATACGTCTTGATTGTACCGTCGCTGAGCGCATACTCAACCGTTAAAAGCGGATCGTCAAGCTTTGGATCGGCTTCAAGATCAAGCCTCCGCACTACATAACAGGAAAAAGAATTATAGTAATTTGTAAATGCCGTCATTATATTTTCCACAGCCAGCTGAATAGTCTGTCCGTTATACATGCATTTCTTCTGCTCCTGATCTATGCTGAATTCATAATCCTGTCCGTCATATGATACCTTTACTCTATTAATTTCATACATACCAGGATTGTAAACTGTAGTAATTATAAAATCAATAGGAGTACGGTCAGCAAAACCTATGTCGGCCTTATAATATACCTCCGCCTGATTCTTATTCTTATTGCTGCCGTCATAAATGAGAATATTCGCATAGGCGCCGTCATTAGAAAAATCTCCTATAACAATGTGACGCTCCGCGCCATTCCTTCCTTTGACAACAACTTCTGCATAGGGAGCGTCAAAGCCGTATTTTCCCATTTCCTCCAAATTTTCCTCAAGCATCTGCTCTGCTTGCAGACGAGTAAGCACATTGATCATGGAAGTTACAGCCGTAACATCAAAGCTGAATGAAGAATATTCTTCAGGAAGGCTCCATTCTCCACTTTCCTCATCGTAAGTCAGATCGCAGGTCACATTTCCATTTTTTATCATGGTAATCTGCGCAACCTCGTCATCTTCAAAGGGTATCAATTCCTTATTTTTCAGCATCATCTTTTCCGTACTGAAATTGCTTCCGCTGTTATACACAGAACCTACTGAATAAATCTTTGATTTTCCGTCCACCATAACATAATAATATTCTTTTGTCGGAGAAACGCTGCCTATATTTACAGTTCTGCTCTGACCGCCGCCGCTGAGCGTTATTGCGCTGACGTGCTCCGGATCAAGACCGTATTCGTCAAGAGCTCCGGAATGGCTGCCTGATGCCGTAAGCGTGGAGAAATAAGTACAGATGAGATTCATATAGCTCTGATCCAAATCAAAATCGCCGCCCTCGGCAAGAACCCACAAACCATCCTTTAGCTGAGCGGTATAGCTGCCGTCGGGACCGCTTATCTCCAGTGTGTCAATAGTCTCAGGCTCAAAACTGAACAGCTGCAGATCCTCAAATTCTTCCTGCTGCTGCTTTGTTTCCTTGTCCTTTTTATTCCTTACACTCAGATAAACCCCCACAGAACCTCCTGCGGCAATAAGAAGTATCAGAAAAGCAATAATAAATTTTTTCATTTTACAGCTCCTTTTCAGCTAAATGATTCTACATCATAAAGCCAAGTGTTTGAGAAAAGAGTTAACATAGACGTTCCGGTCACGGTGCGGGAAATCATACTGCCTTCAATCATATCCGATATTCCCATAAGAAATATTTTTTCGCTCGGATCCTATTCGCAAATTCCTTATAACTGCCGCTGACAGCCCCCTCGCCGTGTCCCTAAAGAAAGTAAACAGCCGGAGAATGATCAATATTCCTAACGTCAGTCAATTCCGCCGCTTCATCCGGATCGGAATTTTTGATGTCCGGCGTACCTGCACTGCTTTCCTCCGGCGACAAACATCCCGTAAAAAATATCGCAGCAGTCAGCGCGGCATACAATATTCTTTTTATTATGCGTGACGCCTTTTCAGCCATACGACAACGCCGATAACCGCCACTAATATCGGAACAATAACGGTAACTGCAATAGCGGTCGTAGCCTCTTTTGCGTCCTTAAAAGTCATTTTGTCAACAGCTTCCTTTTTAATGTTTACGCCTGCTGATACCTCGGTATCATAAAGCCATGTATTGGAGAAAAGCGCAAGCATATTCGTGCCGCTTACAGAACCTGAAAGCATATCGCTGTCGATCATGTCAGTAGAACCGAAAAGCACAACTTTGCTGTTGTTTGTCTTGTTAAGAGAGTAATATCCGTATGCCAGCTGCTGACCGGTAAGTCTTTCCGCCTGAGCTGCCGTATTCTTGTCTCCGCCCATTGCAACGCTTTCGGTGGTGTAGCTTGCATTGGCAGAAGTTCCGTCGGCTGATTCCGTTGTTTCGGGCACGTTCTCGATGATGGAGGCACGCTCGAACTGATCGTATGCCGGGAACTTGTCGTCGTCGATCCTTCCCACGCTCCGCGTATTTGAAATACCTGCGGAATATCCCTCGTAGTTGCAGAGATAAATAACATCTGTAGTAAGATCCTCTTTCAGATCCTCCGAAGGCGTCATATAATAAACTCTCATAAACTCAGGAAGCTGCTTATTTGATCTGTCGTTGAGCATATTTACGGTATTTGTTTCCTGAACACGGTTATAATCAATAGTCAGACCGTAATCAAGAAGAATCTCCTCGATATTGTCAAAGGTTCCCTCGGTATCGCAGGGTGCCATAAGGAATGAAACAGAGCCTGGATTTATCGGGTCGCTGAGAAAATCTTTAATAAGTTCCTTTTCCTTATCGGTAATATCATTTTTCGGACCGGCAATGTAGATTATCTCTGCATTCTGAGGAATCGCTCCTGCTTTGTCAAGATCTATCTCCTGAACGTCATAGGTATTGGCTTTCAAGTGATTTGCATAATCAAGGTAGGAATCCTCAATGGACTTCTCACCGTGACCTGTAAGGAAGTACACGGCAGGCAAAGAGCCGTTTGTGACAATCTTTATCGCATTTGCTATCTGCTCTTCTCCGGCATAGTCGGAGGTACGGTTTACCTCGTCATAATTCTGGAAGATCATGTTGTTGTTGACTTTCTTAATAACATCGCCGCATTTTACGAAAATATCAGCCGCAGAAATTCCGTGTATGCCTGTAGGATCAAGGGACTGAGCCAAAGTAGGATCGTCGTCAGGATCAAAGCAGATAAGCTTAATATTATCATATTTTTCAAGCTGCGTCAACGTATGATAGAGCGGCAGAAGAGTTGGATCTTCTTTAAGTCCTCTGAGTTCTGCAAGAAAATAGATCTCTATATCCTTATCCTTATTTTCCTCAACAAGCTTCACCGTTAACGGATCAAGCGTATATTTCTTGTTTGGCGTCATATCATAAAAATCGTCGTAATAGCTTACGATAAGATTTACGGGAACAAATATCAGCAGTACCAGAAACGACATAACAAAGGCTATAGAGCCTGAAAGATTTATTTTTTTCCTTTTTGCCTTGTCAAGATTTACGGCTTCTTTTTTATTTTCCATCAAAGCTTACCCCCTCTTCCAGCGTCTCTTCTCAATGGAAATATACGTCCACGAAAGAAGAACGATTATTGCCGATATAAAGAATATCAGATCCGAACGTCTTATAACGCCCTGTGAGAAATAATTAAATCTCGACTGTGCCGCAAAGGCAATAAGCACCGACTGGAGCTTAGGATACTGGCTGATAAACGCCGTATACGCAAAATCATCAAGAAAGAGAAATACAAACATTACCAGTTCGCCAATGATAGCGGCAATAATGGAGCTTTCCGTAAACGAGGAAATCAGCATTCCGAGAGTAATAAACATTGCTCCCCAGAAGAAAAAGCCTATATATGCACATATCAGCTGACTTGCTATAACGCCTCCGCCCTCGCCGGCATAGTGCTGAGTAACAATAGGAAAAACTGCTGTTCCGGCAAGCATAAAGATAAATACAGTTATATTTGCAAAGAATTTTCCGATAACTATCTTAAAAATGCTGACAGGAGACGTCATAAGCAGAACCTCTGTGCCGAACTTCCGCTCGTCGGCAAACGTTCGCATGGTTATAATTGGAATAAGGAACATAAAGAAGAAAATCACGTCATAAAATATGCTTACAAAGGGAACAGCAACGGTATTTCCTGATTCAAGGGAACCGATCTTGTTAGCAAATATGTAAGTAAAAAGAAGCATGAACAATGCAGTCAGCGCATAAGCAAAAGGCGTATAGAAAAAGGACTGCAGTTCTTTTTTATATATTGAAAACATTTACTTTTCCTCCTTTTCTGCGCCATCGCCGCTGTCACTGCCGCCTTCGTTCTCAGGAACGATCTCGTCAATCAGATCTGCCAGACTTGTTTTCTGAACAGGACGGTTGATAAGCTCGATAAAGACATTTTCCAGATTCGGCTTGTCAGTGAAGGTCTCCATGATGC
>CAJTWQ010000053.1 GCA_910579835.1 uncultured Ruminococcus sp. | reverse complement strand
GCAATAATATAGAGAACGGAAAATCCATGCTTTATAATAGAAGAAAGCTCTCTGTCAAGCCGTTTATGCACCAGCTCCGGAAGCGGATCGCCGTAAATTTCTTTCGCTCTGCCGTTGGTTATCTGTATAAGCTCCTCTTCAGCACCGTCAATTGTAGGAGTAAACGTTCCTTTAGGAATAGGACGCACCTCTTCAATCATGTCGGCAATCAGATTGGTGTTTGTAATAACAACCTCTTTTGCCTTGTCAGGTCCTAAAAACTCAAATTCCGCCATCATTTCATCTGTTGTTCTGAAATAAAGCGGAGCCTGATTTTCCGCATCCTTGAAGCCCATGCTGGTAAGAATTATTTTACGGAATATGGCGTCTTTCGGGTCCAGAAAATGAACGTCGCAAGTGGCACATACAGGTATGCCTAATTTGCTGCCAAGTTCGACGATGCGTCGGTCATATTCCCGAAGTTCCTCTTCACTTTCAGCAGTCCCCTCACGAATCATGAATTCATTGTTGCATATAGGCTGTATTTCCAGATAATCATAATATTTTGCCAGCTCTTCCAATTCTTTTTCAGGAGCCTTGTTTATCATTGCCTGAAAGAGTTCGCCTGCCTCGCAGGCACTCCCAAAAATCAGTCCTTCCCTATGAGCCGTGAGAACCGATTTAGGTATAAGAGACTTCTTGTAGAAGTAATCAAGATTGCTGACGGAAACCAGTCTGTAAAGGTTTTTCAGTCCTGCCTGGTTTCTCACCAAAATGATATGATGATAAGATTTCAGCTTCTTTATATCAATGTCAAGAGCGGTTATATTAAGATCGTTAAGATTTTTCAGTCCCTTTTCATTGATAAGACGTTCTACCAGAGTTATATATATTTTAGCAAGCATCAGCGCATCGTCCGAAGCATGATGATGATCAAATTTTCCCAATTTAAGCTGTTTTGCAACATAATTCAGCCTGTGCCTTGCAATATGCGGCAGCATAGCCTGACAAAGAACGAGAGTATCGATCCAGTTATATTCAAAAGTTATTCCGTTTCTCCGGCAGGCTTCGTTAATAAAATTCGTATCAAACGTCGCATTGTGAGCCGCAAGAACAGGATTTTTACCGCAGAATTCCATAAATTTCTCAACGGCTTCTTTTTCGCCGGGAGCATCCTTTACATCTTCATCGCTGATTCCTGTCAGCTCAGTGATTTTCTCCGGAATATGTCTTCCGGGGTTTACTTTTGTATTAAAGCTGTCCACCACCTGAAGATTTCTCAGCTTTACGGCTCCGATCTCAGTAAGCCTGTCCGCAGAATAGCTCAGGCCGGTAGTTTCAACATCAAAAACGATAAGCTCATCATTTATACTGCGGCTGTCTGGCTTTTTTAGAATCATGGGACGGTCAAGATCGTTTACTACATATGCCTCCATACCGTAAATGACCTTGAAATTTTTCGGCATATTGTACATACAGTCAGGAAACGCCTGTACACATCCGTGGTCGGTAACCGCCATTGCCTGATGTCCCCACTGCGCGGCTCTGTTTATAAGAACAACAGGATCTGTTACCGCATCCATAGCCGACATATTCGTATGGCAGTGAAGCTCTACACGCTTTTCAGGATATGTATCCATTTTAGGAATACGCTTGACTTTTATTATCGAATTAGGATTAATAACAATATCTCGTGCAAAATTATCGTAATCCACTTTTCCGCTGACAAGAAGCGTCATTCCGTTTTTAATTCCGGAAAGCTTCATATCCTCGATCTCCTTGTTCGTGCCGAAAATCTTTATTTTTAAAGAACCGCTGTAATCGGTAATATCAAAGGTGACTACTGTTTTTTCGTTGCGCAGTTCCTTTATTTCGGAATCAAAAACATCTCCAACCACAACAGTACGACCGCCGAAAATTTTTACCGCCTCGCTGATAGAAACCGGCTTTTCCCGGATAGCCCTGCCTTTGATAATCTCAGCCGACTCGGCGTCAAATTCTGTGTTTAAAGAACCTATGTCAATAGAAACTGTAGGTAAAGCCGTTCTGATCTCATCCTCGCGCTGTTCTTCCTTTGATTTTTCCGGAATGAGCTGACTGCTGTAATCAGGCAGCTCAGACTCATATTTTTCCATTAACTCGTCATATTCATCTGCCGAAACAGCATTTTCTCCTATCAGTGAAACATTGACTTTCAAACCAAACAAATTATATATCAGCCGTGAAAAGCAGCCGCAGAAGTCAAATTTTGTCAATATGTCCATTCCGCCATGAACCAGCTTTATATCAAGGCTATCATTTCTCAGCACTGCTTCTCCGTCGTCCAGAAAACCGTTTACCACTGAAATATCTCTTTTCAAAAGCTTTATAAGCTCGCCGTAGCAGTCCATGCTGAAAACAGATTCAGGATATCGGCACTGTAACCGCAGTTTATCTATTTTTACAGCTTCCTCAGCCGCTTTTTCAAAAGCAAATATATCCTCTGATGGTACCAGTTTACTGTAACGAGCGAAAAAAGTCATGCTGTCCAGCTTGTCCGAATATGTGATTTTATATATTTCTCCGCAGCGGACGCTTTCAGGAATTTCAGCACCGCAGTCTTTCAGAAATTCAGCTAAATTAACGTTCATATATCAAAGCCTGCCGATCTCATCAAGAAGTTCGGCAACAATATCCTCCTCCTTGATTTTTCGCCGCGTTCCGTCATTTTTAAATATTACCGCACAACCGTCGCCTCCAGCAATACCAATGTCAGCCTCTCTTGCTTCTCCAGGACCATTGACGATGCATCCCATAACGGCAACTGTTATATTCTTGTCCATATCCCTGACAGCTTCTTCCACAGTCTTTGCAACCTTGACCAGATCTATTCTTGTTCTGCCGCAAGTCGGACATGAAACAAGCTTTACACCGCCTCTTTTGCCGATCGCTTTAAGAATATCCTTTGCCGCTGCAATTTCTCTGACCGGATCGTCAGTCAAAGATACACGGATAGTTTCACCAATACCGTCACATAAAAGCGAACCTATGCCAACGGCTGATTTTATCAGTCCCATGCGTTCAGTTCCGGCTTCAGTTACGCCCAGATGAAGCGGATAAGAGCATTTTTCAGCAGCCAGACGATATGACTGGATCATCCTGTTTACATCCGATGATTTAATGGATATTACAATATTGGTAAAGTCGAACCGCTCCAGCATTGCAGCATGATTAAGCGCACTCTCAACCAGTGCTTCCGGCGTAGGAGAACCATATTTTTCAAGAAGCTCCTTTTCAAGAGAACCGGAATTTACACCTATTCTTATAGGAATATTTCCGGCAGTACAGACCTTGACCACCTGCTTTACCCTGTCTGTTCCTCCTATATTTCCGGGATTGATCCGGATCTTGTCAACTCCTGCAGCGACGGCTTCAAGGGCAAGACGGTAATCAAAATGAATATCGGCAACAAGAGGGATATTCACCCTCTTCTTTATAGCCGGAATCAGCCTTACAGCATCCATATCCGGAATTGCAGCGCGGATTATCTCACATCCTGCCTTTTCAAGCTCCACCGCCTGATGTACGCTGCCTTCAATATCATCCGAGCGTACATTCAGCATAGACTGGATATATATATGGCGTCCGTCAAGGATATGGTCTCCAACTTTTACAGGCTTAACGTTTCTCATAGATTAACCTCCCATAATAAGTTTTATAATATCGTTATATGTTGCAAAGATCATAAGACCGAAAAGCAGCAGCATTCCTGCAAGATGAACATATCCTTCATGCTCCGGCTTTATAGGCTTTCCGCGCACAAGCTCAATGACGCAGAACAGCAGCCTGCCTCCGTCCAGTCCCGGAACAGGAAGAAGATTGAAAATTCCCACGTTTATTGTTATAAGCGCTGTTATATAAAGCAGATTAAAAATGATATCACTTTTGTTTTCAGTATTCTGGGTAGCAACCTCATTAATCTCCGAAACTACTCCTACCGGCCCGGAAACAGCCTCTTTTTCAACCTTTCCGGTAACAAGCTGTTTTAAAGACAAACCCACTATATGACTCATAGACATAAAAATATCGCTGGAGCCTTTCATTACGGTAAGCGGCGTTTTTTTTCTGTATATAAGACCAAAATCCCATTCACTGCCGTCAATACTGTTTAAGAACTCAACACCGTCTATTTTAATTTTTTTACCATCTCGCCTTACAGTAACGCTTCTTTTGCCGTCCTTGGCACTTGCTGTTTCAAAAATGAAATTAAGATCAAGTGTACTGAAAACATGGGTGCCGTCAATGTCTACTATTTTATCGCCTTTTTTCAGTTTTTCATTGCTGCTTGAATAATAAATTATACTTCCGTCATCGGTCATCCAGCCGCCATAACCTACTGCATTTACCGGGATTTCCTCATTAACGCCTATAAGCGAAAGACTTTTTCCGCACCGCCATGCAAGAGTACGGCATCTGAATCCTGCTGATACACTCTCGTCATTTTTAATTCCAGTGAATCCGGATATAGTCGTTGTAGGTACGTCATCCATCATACTGACCATAGGAATAAGAACACAGAATCCCAGCACGAAATTCATGAATGCTCCTGCCACCAGAACTATCATCCTTTTCCACAGCTTTGCATTGCGGAAAGCACGGGGATCCTCGCTTTCGGCATCCTCGCTCTCCATTGCACAGAATCCGCCTACAGGAAGAAGTCTCAGGGAATACATCGTTTCACCTTTCTGCTTCTGAATGATCTTAGGTCCCATTCCCACAGAAAACTCCAGAACTTTTATGCCGCTGAGCTTGGCGCAGATGAAATGACCGAACTCATGAACGGTAACAATGATTCCAAATATTACGATTGCAATAATAATACCCATGTATTTTTATCCTTTCATTGGTACTAATTCTAAATATATTTTTTAGTTCTATTTTGAATCAGCATAATCATTAGCTCTTATTTTTTCCCTGACATAGTTTCTTGCAGCAGTATCAGCTCTCATCACGTCCTCATAACATACAATATCTGAGAACTCAAATGAATCAAGAACAGAAGAAACGATTTCGCCTATACTTATGAAACTGATTTCGTCATGCAGAAATGCACGCACAGCTTCCTCATTTGCGGAATTTACAAGACATGGATATGAGCCTCCTCGATTTATCGCCTCAACAGCAGCGGAAAGACATCTAAATGTTTCATAATCAGGCTTCTCAAAGGTCAAACTTCCATAATCCGTCAGAGAAAGTCTCCATGTCGGACAAGGTTTCCTGTCCGGATACAGTAGAGCATACTGTATAGGAATTTTCATGTCCGGAACTCCAAGCTGAGCGATGACGGAATAATCGTCATATTCCACAGCCGAATGAACAATGCTCTGACGGTGCACAACAATTTCAATCTGCTTCGGATTTAAATCAAACAACCATTTTGCTTCAATAAATTCAAGTCCCTTGTTCATAAGAGTGGCGGAATCTATGGTAATTTTATTTCCCATACTCCAGTTTGGATGATTAAGTGCGTCCGCCTTGGAAACAGAACGAAGCTCGTCATAAGATTTTCCGAAAAAAGGACCGCCAGAAGCAGTAAGTATGACCTTGCTCAACTGCGACCTCTTATTCCCCTGCAAGCACTGGAATATTGCCGAGTGTTCGCTGTCAACCGGATATATTCTAACGCCCTTTTCTTTCGCCGCAGACATTACAAGTTCTCCGCCGGCAACAAGAGTTTCCTTATTGGCAAGTGCGATATCTTTTCCTGCGTTTATTGCGGTAAGAGTTGGCAGAAGTCCTACCATTCCCACCACGGAATTAAGAACAATATCACTCTGAGGAAGTGCGGCAATTTCGCAAAGTCCCTCAATACCGCAAAACACCTTGATATCCGTATCGGCAAGACGTTCTTTCATTTCAACGTATTTTTTTTCGTTGTATATCCCCACATAAGCGGGCTTGAATTTTCTTGCCTGCTGTTCCAGAAGATCCGTGCTGCTGTGAGCGGCAAGAGCTGTAACTCTGATATCATGCTTTTCGCAGACTTCAAGAGCCTGTGTTCCGATAGAGCCAGTAGAGCCGAGAATAGAAGCTGTTTTATTCATATTTTCCTCCGTTTATAGCTTATGAAATTATTTTCAATAAAATGCGAAAGGGACTACACTATGTAAGTAGTCTCCTTTCCAAAACTATATTATGCCGCATTCCATAAGATCAAAGATAACATTAAATGCGTAAAATGTAGGAAGCACAAAAAGAACACTGTCGAATCTATCCATAAGCCCGCCGTGTCCAGGCATAATTTTTCCATAATCCTTGAAACCTATCTGCCGCTTTACCATTGATGCTGAAAGATCCCCGACTGTTCCGATAACGGCACAGACTGCACCTATGATAAATGCTCCCGGTGCAAATGAGCCATCATGAATGGAAACGGCAGCTGTAAAGACAATTCCAGTTGTGACGATTCCACCGACAAATCCCTCGATAGTTTTCTTGGGACTGATTTCAGGGCAGAGCTTGTGCTTACCAAACGCAACGCCTGTAAAATATGCTCCCGTATCGGCAATCCATGCACCGCAAAGAGCCAAAATCAAGAAAAATAATCCATATGTCCTGTCAATACGAACCATGGTGCTCATGGCCTGCGGCACAAGAATTGTTACTGCAATAGCAAAGAAAATCTGCTCATAGCGTAATTCATTGTGCTTTTTCATCCACGTAATCAGAATAACCAAAACCGCCGCCAGTGTCACAAAGAAAGACAGTGCTTCCGCTCCTATATAATTAACCCCAGACTCATAATCAGAAGATTGTTCAATAACATAACGCCAGTTATAACCCTGATTACGAATAAATGGCATAAACATTCCGCATAATTCAACTGCAAAATATATCGGAAAACATTTTTCAAGCTTTACCGCACGCAGCAGTTCAAAGAGCATAACGGCTATCATTACCGCAACCGCAAAGGGCAGCACAAATGTATCATGGAAGATGAATACCACGATCATCAGCCCAACGCCCACAGCTCCGGATATGATTCTTGTAAGCATTACACACCTCCGAAACGCCGGTTCCGCTTATCATACTCAATCAGCGCCTTGTCAAGCTCTAATGGGGTAAAATCCGGCCATAGAACATTGGTGAAATAATATTCAGCATAGGCACACTGCCATATCAGATAGTTAGACAGCCGCAGCTCGCCGCTGGGACGTATCAGCAGATCAACGTCGGGGATGCCCTTGGTATAAAGTTCCCCGGCGATCGACTCCTCTGTTATATTCTCCGGCTTTATTTCGCCGTTTACAGCTTTCTGCGCCAATATCCTCGCCGCATGGGCTATCTCGTCACGTCCGCCGTAATTCACAGCCATCATAAGCGTCATTTCCTCATAATGAGCAGTATCTTCCTCAAGCTTTATCATTTTCTGCTGAAGATCCTCGTCAAATGCGCTTTTATCACCAAGAAAAATCATCCTTGTATTTTCGCTGAGAAAATTACGGACATCCACTATATATTCCCGAAAAAGCTCCATTATTGTACTTATTTCATCGTCCGGACGCTGCCAGTTTTCTGTTGAAAAGGCGTAGAATGAGATATTTTTCAGACCTATATCCTTGCAGTAACGGACAATCTTCTTAAAATTCTTTGCACCCTCCCTGTGACCAAACGGTCGGGGAAGTCCACGCTTTTTTGCCCAGCGTCCATTGCCGTCCATGATAAAACCTACATGTTGAGGAAGCTTTTCCGGAAGAGTGATAATTTCCTTTTCTTTTTTACCAAATATTGCCATATTTCACCGTTATACCGTCATAATCTCTTTTTCTTTTGCTGCAATTGCTTTATCCACGTCAGCACAGAACTTATCTGTAAGATCCTGAACCTTTTTCTCACAGTCCTTCATATCATCCTCTGTTATCTCGGAATTCTTCTTCATGGTCTTGAATTTTTCAATTGTATCACGGCGTATTGAACGGACAGTCACCTTGCATTCTTCGCCATACTTCTTAATAGTCTTGCAGAGTTCCTTACGTCTTTCTTCGGTAAGCTGCGGAAAAACAAGACGAATAGCGCTGCCGTCATTTGTAGGAGTTATTCCGACATCAGAGGCAAGAATAGCCTTTTCTATGAGCTTGAGCGACGACTTGTCCCAAGGCTGTATAACAAGAATTCTCGCCTCAGAAACAGATATGGCAGCCATTTGATTTACCGGAGTAGGCGCTCCGTAATAATCAACCATCACCTTATCAAGAACGGCTGGATTTGCTCTTCCTGCACGGATAGATGCGAATTCATTATTAAGAGCATTATAGCTCTTATTCATTTTTTCCTTTGCTGTATTAATAGTATCTTTCATAGCTTTTTTCCTTTCAAAATAAATTATTCTTCCGAAACTACTGTTCCGACATTTTTGCCCATAACTGCATCATATATATTATCAGGGCGGCTGAGATCAAATACGAACATTTTCATTCCATTGTCACGACATAAAGTCGCAGCGGTAGAATCCATAACCTGAAGACCGTCGTTCAGTACCTGGCTGAAAGAAAGTCGATCGTATTTTTTTGCATCGTCATATTTGTGCGGATCCTTGTCGTAAACACCGTCCACAAGAGTTGCCTTGAGAAAAATATCAGCTTGGATCTCAACAGCACGGAGCGAAGCCGCCGTATCCGTAGAGAAAAAAGGATTTCCCGTTCCGCATCCGAAAATAACAACTCTTCCCTTTTCAAGATGACGGACTGCCCTGTTGCGGATATAAGGTTCTGCGACCTGCTGCATGAGTATAGCCGTCTGTACACGGGTCACACAGCCCAAAGATTCCAGAACATCAGCCAAAGCGAGAGCATTCATAGCAGTAGCAAGCATACCGATATGATCGGCGCGAGTTCTGTCCATAGCACCGCTTGAACGTCCTCTCCAGAAATTTCCGCCGCCGACAACAACAGCAACCTGTACACCAACATCTACACATTTTTTTATGCTTGTGCAGATCCCTGTAATTGCATCATAGTTGAGTCCGGTCTTGTTGTCTCCAGCAAGAGCCTCACCGCTGACTTTTAACAAAATTCTTTTATAAACTGGTTCCATAGAAGCACCTCACAAATATAGTCTATATATATTTTACACTAAAAATCCATTAATGTAAAGTCTCTTTAATAAAAAAAGTGAAGTTTTTCTAATTTTTTCATCCGTAATCCCAAATTTAATCATATGTATATTTTATTTTTGTCAATATGCACAAATGTAAAGCTGAAAAAAAGTTTTTTTTCGACACCAAATACACTTGACTTTATTGACAACACATGGTATAATATAAAAGCTGATTCAAGCAGCGGTTAAATGGAGAGGTATCGAAGCGGTCATAACGAGGCGGTCTTGAAAACCGTTTGACTTAACGGTCACGTGGGTTCGAATCCCACCCTCTCCGCCAATTAAAATGCTGTTTTTATGTTATCAGCTCAATATTATGAATGAGCGGGCATCTCTCTTGCTTGTCAGTTTGCGGATTTACCCAAGTGGTGAAGGGGCTCCCCTGCTAAGGGAGTAGGTCGGGAAACCGGCGCGAGAGTTCAAATCTCTCAATCCGCGCCACGAACAAATCGCTATATATCGTCGTTGACGATATATAGCGATTTTTTTATGTCATTAAAACTACAATATATTAAAGATTCCTTAAAATATTGAAGATTCTTTAATATATTGCAGAGAAATATTCCACGCCAAGATTTCCGTTCACAAAAAGTTCAAAAATGAAAAAAGCGAGCCTGAACTCACTTGTTCGGCTCGCTATAATTAGTTTAACTTAGCTTAGGACAGTTCTTCCTTTGTTTCCTCTTCGGGTTTTACCTCTACTGCTACTTCATCATCAGAGTAAGCACCAGCACTGAGAGAATATTCAACAGGCTTTACAATGATAAAGTCACTCTTTGCATAACCATTGTTGAGCATCTTCTCAACGTAAGTGTCGAGAGTATTCTTTGTCTCAAATTCCACAGGAACAGATGCACCGTCAATTGTTGAAATCATATAACGATACAGAGTATTTGCTCCATCTTTCTTTACAGCAATCATAATTCTATACATAATACAACCTCCAAAAATATGTTCTTAATTGTCGCAAAATTATTTAGCTTTTGCTTTTTAAACATCATTCTCCGCAAGATTTCCTGATTCATAGTCTACCTCCCAGTGAGACATCTCCTCAAGCAAAAGTGCGGCAAAGCTATTGCCATGCAACTTATTAATGTACAGTTCTTCAATAGTCATTAATGTCTTTTTCTCATACAAAGGAATAACTTTAGTATCGTTATATTTATAAAATATTAGTTTTATTGTATTCCTGCACTGAGTTTTCATAAACTCGATGTTGATTTCATTCATAACAGCAATACCGTCCTTAAATTCTTTATCTTCCCTTAAGTGCTGCTCCAGCAATGCCTTTATTTCCGCCGTGTTGACCGTTGCTTCCGCCGATCCGCTATATTTTCTGATAACGGCTGATATAATTTCTCTTGCCTTTACAGATATTAACGCAGCTACAGATGCCGCCGATAAAACTCCCCCTAATATAGCCGCAATATTTTTTATAATTTCCAATGTCGCCCTCCACAGTAAATAGAATTCGCTGTGCTCTGCCGTGCAAAATACAAAAAAGTGCCACGCAAAATACAAAAAAATTACTTTAAGTAAAAAAAGAGCCTCCTGATGAGAAATC
>CAJTWQ010000052.1:7716-11449 GCA_910579835.1 uncultured Ruminococcus sp. | reverse complement strand
GGAACAACCTGAGCATATCCGCCTCCGGCAGCTCCACCTTTCATACCGAAAACGGGACCGAGAGAAGGTTCTCTCAAAGCAAGAACAGCATTTTTACCAATTTTTCCCATTGCCTCAGCAAGACCAACGCTGACTGTGGTTTTTCCCTCGCCGGCAGGAGTAGGATTGATAGCAGTCACAAGAATAAGTTTTCCATCTTTTTTACAAGTAAGCTTTGAAAAAAGATTTTCTGAAAGCTTTGCCTTGTAATGACCATACGGCTCAATGTCATTTTCACCGATACCGAGTGTAGCAGCTATTTCAGCAACTTTTTTCATCCGGGCATTCTGAGCAATTTCAATATCAGATAACATAGTCTATTTCCTCCATTCGTATACATCCGGATATAATATCCTCTCCGGAATAATATATTTCTATTATAACACTATTTGCAAAGAAATGCAAGAAAAATTTCACCGCCGAAGAAATTCAACAATTCTCCGGCGGTAATTACATGATTCCGCATCTCTAAGCGGATTTATTTTTCGGTCAGTGTACCTGAATAGGTTGCTCCGTCTATCGTTATAGTCAAATCCTTTGTACGTTTAGCAGGAGTGCCGGATGTTTTAGCAAATCCGTTCAATCCAGCCTTTTTAATTATATTCGGATAATCCTCATAGCACTCGTCAAGGTCAACTTTACCTGAAATACCGGATATACTTCCTGAATTTGACTTCTGCCACATTCCGTAAGTTCCTGCGTACGTCGTCTTGCTTACCCCGTAATGAGCAACCCAGACAGCATACCGCTTTCTAATTTCTTCCGAAATAAAACTCTCAAGATGAGACTTTGAGCTGTAAATTCCCGTAAAATATCCTGCTTTTTCAACAGTTTTCAAAAACGCCGCCGCTATATCCGAACACTTTTCCATGCCAAGGTCAAGCTGTCTTTTTTCTTCTATATCAAAAAAAACCGGAAATTCAAACTGCTTTCCCTTTATAGCCTCAAGACATACCTGAGCTTCCCTGACAGCCTCTTCCGGCGTTACCGCATAGCTGTACCAATAAGCGCCGCAAGGGATTTCGCTTTTTTTACAGCCTTGATAATTGACTTCAAAATTTTTATCTTTCTGACTGATTTCTCTGCCGTATCCGGCTCTGATTATAACAAAATCTGTTTTTACATCTGTCCAGTTGATATTCCCCTGAAATTCGGAAACGTCAATTCCGTTTATTTTCATAATATCACCCCTGATTTATTATATGAAATTCAGCTAAAACATTGACAGATGGGATAATTGACTTTTATGTATTCTTGTCCACAGTATGAAACTTTTTAAGATTTCCGATTTTTTCATTGCGCTCGTCAAGCACCCTCTCGACCTCCGACCACTCCAGTCCCTGATTTGCACAGAGAACCATTATATGATACAGCAGATCGTTAATCTCGTTCATCAGCTCATCGTTATCTCCGTTTTTTGCCGCAATAACGGTCTCTGTTGCTTCCTCTCCCACTTTCTTGCAGATCTTATCAACGCCCTTGTCAAAAAGATAGCAGGTATAAGAATTTTCCGCAGATGTTCCGTTTTCAAACTGCTTTTTTCTTTCCTTAATTACCTCAAAAATTTCCTGATATACTGTCATTTTTATTCCTCCGTATTATATATTTCATTAAAAAAGCAGCTATAGCTTCCCGTATGGCAGGCAACACCGGTCTGCTCGACGTTTACAAGCAGCGTGTCGGTGTCGCAGTCGCTATAAATTGAAACGACTTTTTGCAAATGTCCCGATGTTGCGCCCTTGTTCCAGTATTCCTGCCTCGATCTGCTCCAGAACCATGTATATCCTGTTTCAAGAGTCTTTTTAAGGCTCTCCTTATTCATGTACGCAAGCATCAAAACAGTTTTCGTATTGACCTCGTAACATATCGCAGGGATAAGCTCTCCCTTTACGAAAAATTTATCAAGATCGTTCATATCAATTTTTATCATATTTTTCTCCAATCATGTCCAGAGAGACGTTATAAACATCGGGCTTGAATCATCTGATTTTTTAAATCCGCAGTTTTCATAAAAATCAAGTTCAGCGTCGTATGCAACTAAAACGATTCTGAGATAATCGGTATATTTTTCCTTAAGCATTTCCACAAGCGTTCTTCCGATCTTATTTCCCTGATATTCAGGGTCTACAAGCAGATAATGAACGTATGCAGTCATAATACCATCGTCCATCGCACATATCATTCCGACAAGTCTATCGCCGTCCCATGCTGAATAAACAGTCTCAAAATTCTTCATTGCCGTTACAAGTTTATCGGGATAATGACCTGACGACCATTCAACAGATAAAAACAGCCTCTCTAACTGAGCTTTGTCAAAATTATGAATATCCTTATACTCTATATTCATCTTACGCTCACTCCTCTGCCGCGGCAATGGTCCTTTACCTCGCCGACTGTCAATTCCCTAAAATGAAACAGCGACGCCGCAAGAGCCGCAGTAGCACCGGTTTTCTCAAAAACCTCTGCAAAATCGCTTATCTTCCCTGCTCCCCCGCTTGCGATCACGGGGATATTACAGTTGTCGCAGACAGCTTTCAGCATTTCTATATCAAAGCCGTTTTTCGTTCCGTCGGCGTCAATGGAATTAAGGCATATCTCCCCTGCTCCGAGCTTTTCGATCGTATGCACCCAGTCGATAAGGTCTATGCCCATATCAACACGTCCGCCGTTAATGAAAACCGTCCACTTATGAGCGGCAATCTTCTTTGCGTCAATTCCCACGCAGATGCACTGACTTCCGAAAATATCCGCTCCGTCTCTAATAAGCTGAGGATTTTTGACCGCCTGAGAATTTACGGAAACCTTATCCGCACCTGCACGGAGAGTCTCTCGGATATCGTCAACAGTCTTTATACCGCCGCCTACCGTAAGGGGGACGAAAACTTTTTTTGCCGTTTCACGCACAACGTCAAGAAAGACTCCCCTACCCTCATAAGATGCCGTTATATCGTAAAAAACGATCTCGTCTGCGCCCTGTTTATTGTACTCTTCTGCGCACTCAACAGGGTCGCCTACATCACGAACTCCCTCAAAATTTACTCCTTTTACTACCTTGCCGTTTCTTACGTCAAGGCACGGGATTATTCTTTTTGCAAGCATTTTTCAGCCTCCTTTTTATAAATCAGAATTTCAAGCTGTAGCCAGCTTGACCGCATACACGTTCTCACTCGCAAGCTCGTTACTCTCTGCGAAACGCAAGTCTGCTTTCGCTCATCGGAACCTTCTGCGATAAATCAGAGTTTACATCCATTGTCTGCAATATTCATGTATCCATTTATTAGCTTCTCTTTCAACGCCATTTTCGTGTACATACTTGAAAAACAGTTCACTTATCTCATCATCAGAAAGTACAGAAAAATCAGATATATTATCACCCTTTTTGCATTTTCCGATCAAATACTGCTGATACGCTTCGATCCATACAGGACAATCCCGTCTCATAATGTCTCCTCCATTCAATCACAAGCCATATTAGTACGATAAATTCCAATTTATCTTATTGACCATCCGAATATTCAACTGCTTCACGCAGATTCAATGTTCCCTTATAAATCGACTTTCCGCAGATAGTACCATAAAGGTTCATTTCCTTACAGGCGATAATATCATCCATTGTATGAACTCCGCCGCTTGCCACGATATTTGCCCGACCTTCCGTCGCATCCGCAAGAGCTTTCAGCTGTTCAACATTTAC
>CAJTWQ010000052.1:0-7706 GCA_910579835.1 uncultured Ruminococcus sp. | reverse complement strand
AGTTGGCGGTTGGTGCCTTTCATGGCGCCGTCCTTGGAAATATCCGTGAAAATAAAGTATTTTACACCAACCAAGATCATCTTTTCTGCAAGGTCAATGTAGTTCACATTGGATGTCTCCAGCCAGCCCTCCGTTGCAACCATACCGTTCATGGCATCAATACCCACAACGATTTTCTCGCCGCCGAACTTCTCCACAGCATCCCTGACCAGCTTAGGATTTTTCAGAGCCACAGACCCCAGAATCACCCTTGTAATGCCCATATTCAGGTATTCATGAATGGTTTCCAGACTTCTGATGCCGCCGCCCAGCTCAACTTTAAGATTAGTTTTTTCCGCAACGTCGGTGTAAATTTTTGTGTTTACAGGTTTACCCTCTTTTGCGCCGTCAAGATCGACCATGTGAATCCATTCCGCTCCGGCGTCCTCAAAGCTCCTTGCCGTTTCAAGATAGTCGGAAGCCACTTTCTCAACAGTGGAGAAGTCTCCCTTAAACAGTCTAACGCAGTTTCCGTCCTTTATATCAATTGCAGGAAATATTATCATTTTATGAGTCCTCCGAAATTTTTCAGAATGTTAAGTCCCGTGCTGCCGCTTTTTTCCGGATGAAACTGCGCTCCGTACACAAATTTTCCGTCGTACACAAGGGCAGGAACTTTTCCGCCGTATTCGCAGTATGCGCTGATATTACTGTCATCGCAGTCAGCCTTGTATGAATGAACGAAGTATACGTACTCATCTTCCCCGATTTCTGCAAGAAGCGGACAGTCGTTGAGCTTTTCCAGCTTATTCCAGCCCATGTGCGGAATGATAAGTCCAGTATCTTCCATTTTGCGAACATCTCCGCCGATAAGTCCGAGACCGCCGCACTCCCCGAATTCATATCCCTTGTCAAAAATAAGCTGCATTCCCAAACATATACCGAGAAACGGCTTTTTTGCCGCCTCCTCCTTTATAACACCAATAAGACCTGTACCGGACAGCTTTTCCATAGCCGCAGGAAACGCCCCTACCCCCGGAAGTATAACGGCGTCGGCAGCCCTTATGGATTTCTCGTCAGATACAAGAGTATTTTCCAATCTCAGATAATCAAGGGCATTTTTCATACTGAAAATATTTCCTGCACCGTAATCGATTATTGCAATCATTACAGAACTCCTTTCGTAGAAAGCGTCGAACCGTCCTCATTAACAGAAACAGCCGTTTTTAAGGCATGAGCCACAGCCTTATATACCGCCTCCGCCTTGTGGTGATCGTTACTGCCATACATCAAATTGATATGCAGTGTCATTCCAGAATTAAAAGCAAAAGCACGAAAAAATTCCTCCGTCATACAGAGATCGTAATCACCGCAGCTCTGATTTGTGAAAGGACAGTTAAAAACAAGAAACGGTCTGTTGCTGAGATCAAGACTTGCCATTGCAAGAGCTTCGTCCATCGGAATATAGGCAGAACCATAGCGGATTATTCCCGACTTTAAACCGAGAGCCTGATTCAATGCCTGACCAAGAGCTATTCCGGTATCCTCAATAGTATGATGACAATCAACATTAAGATCGCCTTTAACCCGTACGGTCATACTGATTCCACTGTGAACGGAAAGCGCCGTAAGCATATGATCAAAAAATCCAACGCCAGTTTCAATATCCGCTGCTCCCCTGCCGTCAAGGCTTACAAGAATGTAAACATCCGTTTCCCGTGTTTCACGCCTTATCTCGCCTGTCCTGATAGATTTATTCATTTATAATATCCTCCAACGCCTCAAACAGCCTGTCCATTTCTTCGTCAGTTCCTATGCTTATACGCAGATAATTGCAGATAATCGGCTTGTTCCAATAACGGACATATATCTTCCTCTTTTTAAGCTTGCTGAATATTTCAGACGCCGCCATGCTGCTGTGTGCTGCAAAAATAAAATTGCTTTTTGAATCTGTAAATGTGAAACCCAGCTCCCTGAGCCGCAGTTTTACACGCTCTCTTGTTGTGATGATCTTAGCCGTAGTTTCACGGAAATACGTGTCATCCTTTACTGCCTCCGCACCGCACAGCTGCGTCAAATGGTTCATGGTGTAGGAATTTATGGAAAATTTGACATCATTCATATATTTTATCAGTTTCTCATTTCCCATAGCAAAGCCTATTCTCATTCCTGCCATTGAACGTGACTTTGAAAATGTCTGTACAACCAGAAGATTATCGTATTTTTCAATAAGCGGCAGACAGCTTTCACCGCCGAAATCAATATAAGCCTCGTCGATTATAACAACAGAATCAGGATTTGCTCTGACAATTTCATCAATCATATCCACGCTTTCAAGAACGCCCGTCGGGGCATTAGGATTAGGAAAAATTATTCCGCCGTTTTCACCTTTATAATCATCAGGATCAATAGTAAAATCTTCACGCAGCGGCTTGGTCTGATATGGAATACTGTAAACCTCTGCCCAGACGTCGTAAAAGGAATATGTAATATTAGGAAAAAGGACAGGTTTATGAGATCCGAAAAAGGTCAGAAAAGCCATAGAAATAACATCATCAGAACCAACACCCACAAAAATCTGAGAAGGCTTTAAACCGTAATATTCTGCAACGGCGTCAACCAGAACTTCTGAGTTGGGATCGGGATAAAGCCGCATTCTGCCGCAGTCGAAATCATCCAGAATTCTTTTCACTGCCGGCGACGGAGGATATGGATTTTCATTGGTATTAAGCTTTATAACATTCGCGTCTCCGGGCTGTTCTCCGGGAATATAGGGTTCAACCCGGCGTACAAAGCTTTCCCATTTATTATTGCTCATTGTAACCGCCTCTCTGTCAATCTTCAAATCTTACCTTAATGGCATTGGCATGAGCCGTAAGACCTTCTCTTTCGGCAATCAGAACAATATCGTCCTTTGCTTCTCTGAGGGCTTCTTCTGTGTAGTAGATATAGCTTGAACGCTTTGAAAAGCTTGCTACGCCTAAAGGAGAGAAAAATCGTGCCGTTCCGCTGGTAGGAAGAACATGATTCGGCCCTGCATAATAATCTCCCAAAGGCTCCGAGGACCAGTGACCAAGGAACACTGAACCGGCGTTGTCCAATGCACCGATAAGTTCCATTGGGTTCTCCATAAGTACCTCCAGATGCTCCGGAGCAATCTCGTTGGCAAGTCTAACAGCCTGTTCACGGTTCTGAGCAATGATAACTGCGCCGTAATCCTCCAGGGATTTATCAATAATATTCTTTCTGGAAAGATACTCTTTCTGACAGCTGATCTCTTCAATTGTCCTGTCCGCAAGCTCCTCACAGGTTGTAATCATTATTGCAGATGCCAGAACGTCATGCTCGGCCTGTGACATAAGATCAGCGGCGGCAAACCTTGGGTTAGCTGTTTCGTCAGCAATAACCAGTATCTCGCTGGGGCCGGCGATCATATCAATATCAACAACGCCGTAAAGCAATTTCTTCGCAGTGGCAACGTAAATATTACCGGGACCGACAATCTTGTCGCATTTCGGGATCTCTTCCGTACCGTAAGCAAGAGCTGCTATCGCCTGTGCTCCGCCCGAAAGAAATACTCTGTCCACACCGCATACGGCAGCGGCTACAAGAATATCCTTGTTCGGCGTACCGTCTTTAAGCGGCGGCGTCACCATAATGATTTCTTTTACTCCGGCAATCTTTGCAGGGACAGCATTCATGAGCACGCTTGAAGGATAAGCCGCCGTACCGCCTGGAACATACAGACCCACTCTCTCAAGACCCCTTATCCTCTGACCGAGAATAACTCCATTTTCCTTTGGTGCAATAAAACTCTGCTCCACCTGTTTCTGGTGGAAATCGGCAATATTTGCCTGAGCGTTAAGCAGAGCGTTTACAAAATCCTGATCCGCCTCTGTAAGAGCATCATTTATAACATCTCTCGGTACCTCGTAATACTGTGGAAGACTGCCGTCAAATTTCAGCGTATAGCCCTTTACTGCTTCATCACCGCTTTGTCTGACATTCTCAATAATTTCCCTTACAACTTCCTCGACCTTTTTATTCGTCTCGCCGCTTCTTTTTTTAAGATCGGTCAGAAACTCTGCTTCCGCATTACCGTCTGCATATATTTTTTTCATCACAGATTCACCTCTATCAGATTAATAAGATTTTCTATCTCAGCCTGTCTCATTTTAAGACTTACCGTATTGGCGATAAGACGTGCTGAAATAGGCGCTACATCCTCAATAACCTCCAGACCGTTTTCCTTGAGCGTCGTACCTGTTTCAACAATATCCACGATTCCGTCGGCCAGCTCCAGCAGCGGCGCAAGCTCCACAGAACCCTCTATTTTTATTATCTCGGTATCCATACCCTTTTTTTCAAAGAATCGCCTTGATACATTGGGATACTTTGTAGCTATCGTCTTGATTCCATAGCCGCTGTAAAAATCAAAACCCTTTTTGGCAGCAAGTGCAAACCTGCATCTTCCAAAACCCAGATCAACCAGCTCATAGAATTTTCCATCCATCTCCATAATGGTATCCTTGCCCACAACTCCCATATCGCAGACGCCGTGCTCAACATAAGTGATAACGTCGTTCGCTTTAGCAAGAACTACCTCAAGATTTCCGTCCGGTATCGGCAGAATAAGCTTCCTGCCCTTTTCACGGACGGCAGTGCAGTCGAATCCGATCTTTTCCAGAAGTCCCACCGTATCTTTTTCAAGCCTTCCCTTAGTAAGGGCTATTCTTATAGGTTTGCTCATTAATCTTCCTCCCCGTATGACTCATCCTCAATTACAATTACTCTTGCAATCTTTCTGTCAATGGCGTATGCTCTGGCAGATTCAAGATCCTCAAACAAAGCGTTTTCAACAATAAGTCCCTGTTCACGATATTCCTGAGCCGCTTTGAATGCTGAAATTTCACATCCCGCAGGAGCGTATACAAGTACGTCCGGTGTGGGAACAGCCGGCAGAATTCCGTTTTTCTCAATAACCTTTGCAACTCCGTTTACATTCATAGCAAAGCCCACAGCCGGTATATCATAACCGAACTCAGAGATCAGCCTGTCGTATCGTCCGCCGGATATAACTTCCTCGCCATGCCCCTGCAAATATCCTTTTATAATAAGTCCGGTATAATAATCTGTCTTGTTTACCAGTCCGAGATCAACGGTTATAGTACCCTCGTCGCCACATATTTCGCGGGAATCATTATATATAATGCGCAATTCATCGAGAATTCGCTTGATATTTTCATCAGGCATAAGCTCCTCTGCCTTTTCAAAGACCTCCTCGCCGCCGAACAGCGCAGGCAGCTTCTTCAATGCAGCGGTAACAGGACTGCTTCCCAAAGAATCAAGGAGATCATTAAGAGCCGGAAAATTCTTTGTCTCAATGCTGCGGCGTATTTTTTCCTTGACATGTTCCGAAACATCAAGTCTGCCTACAAGCTCCTTAAAAATACCTATATGACCAATCTCTATAGAAAACTCCATACCAAATGAACGAAGGGCCTCCGCGGCAGTGGAGATCACCTCTAAATCGGCAATTTTAAGCTCCGAACCAATAAGCTCAACCCCTGTCTGGACAATCTCATCGCTTCTTCCTTTAAGAGCCGGCTCTGTACGGTAAACCGTCTGATTATAACAAAGCTTCAATGGAAGCATAGCATCACGCAGACGTGTCGCCACAACCCTTGCAATAGGCATTGTGGAATCGGGACGCATTACCAGAAGCCGTCCTTTGCTGTCGGTAAGCTTATAAAGGTTCTCCTGCGGAAAATAAGACGAATTCAGATTGAACACGTCAAAAAATTCCAATCCAGGAGTAATCATTTCACTGTATCCTCTGCTTTTAAAGATTTTAAGCAGAGTCTGCTCTATATTCCGCCTGATTATGCACTCGCCAAAGAACAGATCTTTTGTTCCCTCCGGAGTGATAAGATCGTAATTTCGCATATTATTCCTCCTTGCGGCACGCTTTAGCGTGCTAACATGATACTATGATAACATACTAACAAGAAAAAGTCAAGTTAAAATAGTGACAACTGAGCAGATTCAGGCAGATTGCCGAATGCTCCTGCACTTTTCAACATATCAATTGTTGTTTTTGACACACCGCTCATCTCCTGAAGCTCCTCAACAGAGATGAAACCGCCCTTCTGAACAGATTCATAAAGTCCTTTGGCCGCAGTTTCACCGATTCCGCTCATGGCAGAAAAAGGTATACGCAGCTTTCCGTCCTCTACAAGATAATCAACAGCATGAGACTTGAAAATATCTATCGGCAGAAATTCATAACCTCTGGACAGCATCTCATTAGTGATCAAAAGAATATCATATAGGTCGTTTTCTTTTTTGGTACGTTCGTTTCCAAGCGCTTTAAGCTCCTCAATCCTTTCACGAACAGCCGCTTTTCCCCTGACTGCAAGATCAGCGTCAAAGTCCTCTCCGCGGACAGAAAAATATGTGGAATAGTATTCCAACGGCTTGTACATTTTGAACCAGCCCAGCTTGATAGCTGCGATAACGTACGCTGCTGCATGCGCTTTAGGAAACATATACTTGATTTTTAAGCAGCTCTGAATATACCAATCGGGAACATTGTGTTTTTTAAGCATTTCGATAATTTCAGGTGTAAACTGCTTTGAAGCCTTTCCCTTTCTTGTCCATTCCATTATCTGGAAAGCCATTTTAGGTTCAACGCCCTTATAGAGAAGATATGTCATAATGCTGTCACGAGTTCCAATAACGTCAGAAATCGTACATGTTCCCTCATTTATAAGATCCTTTGCATTGCCCAGCCATACATCCGTACCGTGGGAGAGCCCGGAAATCTGCAAAAAGTCACTGAATTTAGTTGGCTTTGCGTCCAGAAGCATCTGAATGGTAAAACCGGTACCCATTTCGGGAATTCCCAGACTCCCCGTCTCACAATATATTTCCTCCGGAGTAACTCCGAGCACGTCACAGTTAGTACACATCCGTATAACTTTAGGATCAGTAGCCGGAACATCCTTGATTTTAATTCCCGTAAGATCCTCCAGATGTTTGTAAAGAGTCGGAACAACGTGTCCCAGTTCGTCCAACTTCAGGATAGTATCATGCAGAGAATTAAATGTAAAATGAGTAGTAATAATATCAGAATCAGCAGAGTCGGCAGGATGCTGAACAGGAGTAAAATCGTAAACATCATAGTCGGAAGGAACAACAACCATTCCTCCAGGATGTTGTCCTGTTGTACGCTTTATGCCCGTACATCCTATAGCAAGACGGTTCATTTCCGCATTATTCAAAGTAATACCGTTTTCTTCGCAGTATTTTTTCACATATCCATAAGCGGTCTTATCGGCAAGAACAGAAATTGTTCCTGCTTTGAACACATTGGATTTTCCGAAAAGCTGCTCCGTATACCGATGCGCCCAGAACTGATATTCATCAGAGAAATTCAGATCTATATCCGGTGCTTTATCACCGTCAAAGCCGAGAAACGTTTCAAAAGGAATGTCATGTCCATCTCTTGACATATCCGTTCCGCAGTCAGGACAGTTTTTCTGAGGAAGGTCAAAGCCTGACCCGTATTTTCCATCCAACATAAATTCGCTGTGCTTGCATTTAGGACAGACGTAATGCGGCGGCAGAGGATTTACCTCGGATATACCGGCCATAGAAGCTACGAACGAAGATCCTACAGATCCTCGCGAACCAACCAGATAGCCGTTCTCAACGGAATTCCAGAC
>CAJTWQ010000051.1 GCA_910579835.1 uncultured Ruminococcus sp. | reverse complement strand
TACCTGCTTTACACAACTCTTCAATATCCCTGTTGATCGTCCTGCGAGATACCTCAAATCGCTCAGAAAGCTTTGCAGCAGTAATTTTGTCTTTTTGAAGAAGTACAGAAAGTATCCCTATCAAACGATCAAGCTTCATTATATTCTCCTCCGTTAAATATCTGTTCTGAAACATTCAAAACACTGTCTGACTTGTTCTTTTTACAGATTTACATAAAAAATGCAGATTTTAGTATTTAAACAAATGCTTGATATATGCGTTGATAATAGTTGTATCATTGTACTCAGATATTCTTTTGAATTTGCTTCCATAGTTCAGATGAACATGACCGTGAATAAAATACTTAGGGCTGTATTTATCAAGAAGTTCATTGAAAATGGCAAATCCTGTATGAGGAAGGTCATCACCGTCGCCAAGCTTATAAGCCGGAGAATGAGTTACAAGTATATCAAATCCGTTGCTGCGCCAAAGCTTAAACCAAAGCTTTCGGACGCGGCTTCTCATTTCACGCTGTGTGTACATATTCGGTCCGTTTTTATAGCGCATGGAACCTCCAAGACCAAGAATTCGTATACCATTAAAGTTGTATATTGTATCCTCAATACATATACATCCTTCCGGTTCAGGCGCTTCCGGTTTCCCATCATGATTACCGTTGACGTAAAGTACCGGTGCATGTGCAAAGGTCGCAATAAATGAAAGATAGTGCGGCGAGAGATCCCCGCAGGCTATAATCAAATCTATGTCATCAAACATACCCGGCTTGTAAAAATCCCAGTATAGCTTATCCTCCTCATCAGAAAGTGCAAGTATTTTCATAATTTCTCTCCCCTGTTCAAATTTACTCCAAGCTGCTCGATAAGCTCACGGCAACCCTCATCAAGAGCATCTGTTTCGGGAATACTGCCTATTATATTATCAGTAAGCCAGTTAATATTTACAATTTCCTCCGGACTCATAACATGAGCATCTTCATTGCGTTTGATTCCGTTTTGATCAAATATCTCGCTGGAAAACGGACAGAATGTGCCGGAACGAATCTGATTCATCAATATCCATATCAGCTGTCTTGTTCCGGATGGAATTCTCTGAGAGAAAATCACGTCGATTGCTCCTGATGACATTCCCCAATAGTAATTCAGACCGTGGTTGCCGTCCTCAGCATTTTTCCATGTTCCCCGCAATACAGAGCGAATAAGCGATTCATACATAATCCCCCAATTCCAAACAGGCATAGCAATATTATAGCGGCTCTCCTCAGAAAGACCGTATAAACCGAATTCGCGGCTTTCCTGTACAGGAGCGGTAATGTCTCTATTTGAAACAATGTCAACACCGTTTGCGGTTATACGGCTAAGAGGATCGTTATCTTTCAGTGTAGACCAGTCAAGATAAATTGATGCACGGGGATTAACCAGCTTTACTCCAAGGGAAAACGCATTAACGGAGGCAGGCATACCGAAGATCGGATAGTCTGCTATATAACCGATACGATTTGACTGAGTTAAGATTCCGGCAATAGCGCCGACAATAAACTTTGCTTCATAAATACGCAGATAATACGTCCGAAGATGCCTGAATGCCGTATTCAATGAACAGTTAAGGATGATAATATCCGGATGAAGAACAGCGCATTTCAAGCTTATACCGCTCAAAACCGGAGTTGTAGTAAAAATTACACGATACCCTTCTTCAATCAAATTTTCTAAAATTTCAATTTCTGAGCTGTCATATGTATAAACAGATTTGGTGGAGATGCGGTCGCCAAATATTTTATCAATATGATCTTTACCCAACTCATGACAGTAAGACCACCCGGAAATATCAGGCTCTTTATAATGAACAAAGGCTACCTTGAGCGGTGTATTTCCTCCGGGAAGAAGCTTGGCAAGAGAAAGTTTTTGAGGATCATCAGAAGGATCAGTAATAACAGAAAACGGTTTGTCATCGGCAATCATAAGCAATTCAGACCAAATTTTCACAATGTCCTTACGGATTTCCTGAGAAGTTTTGCTCTTTACCTCGTCATAGCCAAAAATACCGATATATGTCAGCAGTGCGTCACCAATAGTAGAACGCAGCTTTCTGCCGCCTTTATCCTCATATTCCTTGCGAAAAGTATTGAAAATAAACTTAAAAGTCTGCGCCTCTTCCTCTGAAAAAGGTGCATCTGCATCTGTATGTATATAGTGAAGCAGCTTTTCATAAAATCCCTCGCTGCTCATCAGAACATAATTAATTTTAGTTACTGTATAAAAATCCAGAAACTCATAATATATGCGATTATCCTTTGCATCCGTTCTCGGTGGAATTATTCGTGTTACTATACCTTCTACGGAGGCAGCATCAAGAAACTTCTGAACACTTACACGTTTATTTCCTTCAACAACGTAGTAGCGATTCATATATTCAAATGCAATTATCGGGTCGCGCTGTCCATCGGCAGTAAGTGAATCGTAAAGCTGCGACCACTTATATGCAAATTCAGTATCCGAGTCAAGCAGAGGCATAAAATCCCGTGAAAATGCATTTGTTCTGCCTGCTGTGTAGGTTCCGGCAATCAGCTCGATCGGAATATCCACAAGACCAAGACGAATCTGAAAACCGGGCTTCTCATGTGAAAGCATGTCCTCCAACACTGGAAGATATGGATAGTTTCCCTTTGCAACACAGGTCTTATATGTTTTTTCAGCAATTTTCAGTGCTTTCTGATAATCTGTATATGCCAATTTAATATCTCCTGTTCTTATAATGTGTTAAGTACGTTTTACAAACATCAGATATGAATAAAAAGATACCTAACAAGATCTTCTATATTGAAGCATACATAAGTACATTTTAAATCACAGCAAGTGTTAGCCGGATGCATTGTCATGTTACCTTTCTTCTGACAAGTACCGCCACGATATCAGGACCAATATTTGAAGCAACAGCCGCACCGATGGAACCAAACATTTCTGCCTTCCTTCCTGTGCGCCTGAAAAGCTCCTTTTCCACCTCCTTGGCAAGGGTATTGTCCCTTCCATGAATCATAATATAAGGCGTCTGTGGCGTCATATTCTTTTCTGCGCATTCAACAAGCTTTGGCACGATATTCTTTTCGCCTCTGATTTTTTCTACGGTTTCCGTCTTTCCATCAGCAAAAAGAATAATAGGCTTAAGACCGAGAAGCTCGCCGGCAAAGGCTGCCGCTGCGGAAATTCTTCCCGATTTTCTGGCGTATTTCAAATTATAAGGCACGGCATATATTCCGCATACATTAAACCAGTCCTCCAGATATGCAACAATTTCATCAGCACCGACTCCCTTGCGGATTTTCTTCACCGCCTCCATTATAGGATAACCATAGAACACCGTGTAGCATTTGGAATCCAGATTAAATATTCGTATTTTTCCTTTGGCATCCGGATTATTTTCAAAAAAGTCGTTTTTGGCGGTAATAGAATTATTATAAGTTCCAGAACCCAGTGAATTAATGGATACGCTGATAATATCGGTATATCCCTGCTCGTAAATCTCCTTGTATGCTTCTTCAAAGGCTATTGAATTTATCATGGCGTGCTTTGGAATTTCATCAGTCTGAGACATTATTTCATAAACCTCCTGGGTAGATTTGTCAAAAATCTCCCTGAAAGCACTACCGTTTACGGTAAGGGTGAACGGAAGAACTTTTATTCCAAGTTCTTCGATAGTTTCCAGCGGCAGATCACAGCAGCTGTCTGTCAATATCATTATTTTGGACATATTTAACACTTCCTTTTTATCAGAATTATTCCCATACAAACCCTGTCAGTTTTCCCTCTCGGGAAAGATCGGGATACTCCCACTGGCGCAGCACCTCATAAACTGCAATTGCGGCTGAATTTGAAAGGTTCAGACTGCGCAGTTCGTTCCGCATGGGAATGCGTACACAGTTTCCGGGATTAGTATAGAGCAGCTCCTCCGGAAGTCCTTTGTCCTCCCTGCCAAATATCAGATAGGTATTGTCGGGATACACTACGTCACTATGAACAAGACGTCCCTTGGTGGTGAAATAAAAGAAATTACCGTCACGGTTTTTGCCGAAAAAATCATTAAGGCTGTCATAACAGGTTATATCAAGCTTGTCCCAATAATCAAGTCCGGCACGTTTGAGATGTTTATCCGTAATCTCAAATCCGAACGGCCGCACAAGATGAAGCCTTGCTCCGGTAACGGCGCAGGTACGGGAGATATTTCCGGTATTCTGCGGTATCTGCGGCTCAACAAGCACGATGTTTAGCGTAGGCATTCTGAACCCTCCCATTTTAAGAACCTGTTTTCACAATGTCATTCACGCATTTTAGAGCAAATTTTGCCGGATACTGCGTAAAAAACTTGCCGTGCGGCAGTTGTCTACGGATTTTTTCTTGTCATCGACAAAATTATGCATAAACTTTATAAAGACAGGTTCTAAGAAATTTTTTGTTTAGCATAATTATCCAGTGAATTTTTGTCTTTTTCGTGCAGATAATAAATTTGCGGAAAATCCGCGTAATAAACAGAATCGGAGTAAAATCATGGATATAAAAAATCTTGCTAAGGGAGCTGCTGCCGGAGCTGCGGTAGGATTTACCTATTATGCATTTTCTACAGCTACTCCCATGAAAAAATACAGTATAAAGAAAAATGCTGGAAAAACGCTCAAAGCGGCAGGAAGCCTTTTGGATGACTTGAAATCTGTATTGATGTAAGCAATTATCTTCCTGTGTTTCTTCTGTAATCCAAAAAACTTTCAAGAATTATAGAGGCTGCCACAGCGTCTACTACAGCTTTTCGTTTTTTCCCTCTTGTATTGGTAATATTCAATGCGGCATGAGCGGATACAGTGGTATTACGTTCGTCCCACAACGTCACGGGACATCCGGTAATCTCACCAAGCTTTTCGGCAAAAAGACTGCACTTTTTGGCTCTTTCACCGATAGTTCCGTTCATGTTTTTCGGATACCCAACTACAATATGTTCGGCACGCTGCTCTTTTGCAAGAGCAGCGGTTTTTTCTAAACATTTATCAAAATCCTTTTCAGGGATAACACATACAGGTGAGGCGATCATTTCGCTTTTGCCGCAAACGGCTATTCCTGTTCTTGCATCTCCGAAATCAACTGACATAATTATCATAACGTCACCATGGTTTTACAGCGCCGATAATTTCATTTACTGAAGAAATTCCCTTATCGTCAAGAAATTTGTTCATCTCTTCAATAATCCTGACAGGTGCAAAAGGATCGGTAAAAATTGCGGCTCCCACCTGAACGGCAGATGCTCCCGCCATCATCATTTCAATTGCATCTGCGCCGGAAGAGACTCCCCCCATACCGATAACCGGAATTTTTACAGCGTTTGCAGTTTGCCATACCATGCGGACAGCGACAGGCAATACGGCAGGACCGCTCATTCCGCCTACGTTGTTCCGCAGAACTGGACGTCCTGTATTTATATCAATTCTCATGCCAAGCAGCGTATTTATAAGTGAAACTGCGTCTGCGCCTGCATCCTCCACAGCTTTAGCAATATCGGTAATGCTTGTGACATTAGGAGAAAGCTTGACTATAAGAGGCTTGGATGTTGCCTGTCTGACCCTGTGTGTGACCTCGGAAGCCATATCGCAGTTTGTTCCGAAAGCTGCGCCGCCCTGTTTAACATTGGGACAGGAGATATTCAGCTCAATCATGTGGACATCAGTACATTCAAGTTTTTCCGCTGCTATGGCGCATTCTTCCGGAGTAGAGCCGGCAATGTTTGCAAGAATAGTCACATCCTTTGTCAGCAGATATGGGAGATCGCACTCAATAAAATGATCTATTCCGGGATTCTGAAGTCCTACAGAATTCAGCATTCCCGACGGAGTTTCAGCTATTCTTGGGGAAAGATTTCCTGTGCGACGATGCAGAGTAGTACCTTTTGTAGCTATTCCCCCCAGTTTGCTCAGCGGGAAAAGTTCTTCATATTCACGTCCGTATCCAAAAACGCCGGAAGCCGGAATTATAGGATTTTTAAAGTCGATACCGCAAATTTTTACAGAAAGATCAGCCATTACCAGAGCACCTCCTCAGCTTTGAATACAGGACCGTCTTTACAGACATGGGCAAAGTATTCTTCATCGTTTCGTTTTGCTTTGCATGCGCAGCCAAGACATGCTCCTATGCCGCACGCCATCCGCTCTTCAAGGGATATTTCGCAGTATATGCCGTTATCGAAACAGATTTCAGCAATATTTTTCAGCATAGGAATAGGTCCGCAGGCAAATACCGCGTCAACTTTTTCTGATCTCACAAGCTCTTTAAGGGGCTTTGTCACAAATCCGTGAATTCCTGCGGAGCCGTCGTCGGTACACAGAATAGTTTCAGCTCCGGCAGCCGCAAAATCTTCCTGCAAAATAACGGCGGACGCATTTTTAAATCCCGTTATAACCGTTGATTTTCCACGATATGCATCTGCAAGAGGAATCATTGGAGGCGTTCCGATTCCTCCGCCTATAAGAATTACTTTATTAAAGTCATGATTAATTGTAAATCCATGCCCCAGAGGAGCCAGCATATCAATAACGTCGCCCTCGTTGAGACGGGCAATTTCTGCAGTGCCGTTTCCTCTTATCTCAAAAACTATGCGTATGGTCCCCTTTTCCGGATCAATACCGCAGATAGAGATAGGTCTTCGCAGAGTAAATCCGGCAGCCCTAATATGTACAAACTGACCGGGAACAGCTTTTCCTGCAATTTCCGGACAGCTTATGGTAAAGCTGAAAATATCACGGGCTATAGCCTTTTTTTCTGTTATGATATATTTTCCCTGAATGTATTTCATATAATCCTCCTATTCATCAGACAGACCTGCATTTTTTACTTCTTACGATATTTATAATAATATACACGATAATAAGAACAGCAACGGAACTGCTGACAATACCGTACATTGCACCGATGCCGACCGGATTTCCAAACAATTCAGGACAGCAGTCTACGGAACTTTTCATTTTTTCTACGGTATCTTCCGGAACGCCGTCCCTAACCAATGCAGCGAAAGCGCCGTTCATGCAGTGATTCTTCATAAGCGCAGTACCGTAAGTGCCGGGGAAAAAAGAAAGAATTTTTCTCAGTCCGCTGCTGAACTGTGACATTGGCATATATGCTCCGCAGATAAAACCATAACCAGAACTTATTATAGTGCCCACTACTGAAATTTGCCCCTGAGACGAAAGAAAAATGTTTATTATGGATGAAAGAGCCGTTCCGAAAAGGGTGAGCAGTATAATATCGCCAAAGATGAATATAAAGTCAGAGCCGGAAAGATACCAGCCAATTTTGCTGAGATAAAGCATACAGAGTCCTCCGGCAAAAATGCAGACGATAAGCGTACTGAAGAAAGACGAAATATAATATCCCATGGAAAGCACAGAGTTTTTTACGGGACACATGGTAATATCACGGCGCGCGCCGCTTACCTTGTCCTGAACCATGAGCATATTTGAGCAAAAAGCCACTGTAACGCAGGATACTGACAGAAGCGAGGACACGAGCTGCCCTCCGACAATGCCGTTTATGAGCTGATCGGCAATTTCAACTCCTTTGGGTATCGACTGCTCAAAGCTATCTATGTATACGTTCTTCAGAAAAGTAGCAAAAAGAACAAGCAGTATGGCAGGAGTAATAAGAGACGTAAAGAACATGCCCTTATCCTTGAAAAAAAGTTTACAATTTCGTTTTATCATTGCAATAAGCTCAGTCATGTTTATTTTCCTCAACAGTAAGTTTTCCGCCAGTAACAGCAAGGAAAACATCGTCCATTTTTCCCTTTGTGATCTCAAAGTCCTGAAATATTTCAGGAAACCTTATAATAAGTTTGGCAGCTTCTGCTGTATTTTTGACAGCAATTCTGTATCCGTTTCGAATCGCTTCATACGGATGTCCAAGTTCCCTAATATCTTCCTCATCGACATTGTAAATAGTAATAAAGTCGCCTGTATAGCTGTTTTTCAGTTCCAGCGGAGTTCCCTCGGCAGCAATATGCCCTTTATTCAAAATCACAACATAGTCGGCATCGGCAGCTTCCTCCATATAGTGAGTGGTAAGAAATACGGTCATATTTTCCTGCTTTCTGAGGACAGTCACAACATCCCAAAGGAGTTTTCTCGTCTGGGGATCAAGACCTGTGGTAGGTTCGTCCAGAATAAGAATCTCCGGCTTGTGCAGCAGCGCACGAGCAATGTCGATTCTTCTGCGCTGACCTCCGGAAAGCTTTCCTACAGGTCTGTTCATAATATCACCGAGTTCCAGAAGCTTTGAAAGTTCACCAATACGTTTTTTCAGGTTGTTTCCGGAGATTCCGTAAAGGGATGCACGATGGTTAAGGTTATCCCTGACGGAAAGAGCCTGATCAAGAACGGAATTCTGAAAAACCACGCCCAGTTTACGCTTTATACCGTCCTTAATCGTATCAATATTCTTACCATCTATGATTACGGAACCTGAATCCTTTTCAAGCTGACCGCAGATAATTGAAATTGTTGTGCTTTTTCCGGCGCCGTTGACTCCAAGAAATGCGAAAAGTTCCCCTTGCCGTACATTGAAGCTGAGATCGTCAACTGCCTGTACGTCGCCATAGGATTTGCACAGATTTTTTATTTCAATGATATTTTTCATTTGTTTACCTCTTAGTTCCGATATTCCGAAATTTTCCGGATAAACTTATTATACCATAACGCCTATTCTTTGTCAAGGATTCCGATTACGGCATATCGCCGTGAACTGTCATTATTTATAATCCATGTATCGTTCGACTCTATAAGTCTGTTTTCAATAACATTTAAGACGTATCTTGAACGTTTTTATCGTTGTCATAAAGATATCTGCAATGAACGTAGACCAGAGTTTCTTTTTCCGCTTCAAGATTTACGTCTCTTTAAATATAATTATAGTAAAAAATTATTATATTTGTCATGTGCAATATCTATTATTTTTCTATTGACTTATGGTTCATTTTGGTATATAATATATGTGTAGATACTTTTGTTTTCATCTATAATAATTTTAGTCAGGAGTTAACGGCATGAAAAATATTTTATTTACAGCTTCAGAAAGCGTACCTTTCATTAAAACAGGCGGACTTGCCGATGTAGTAGGTGCTCTTCCCCAATATATCGACTCCAATGAATTTGATGTCAGGGTAATTATGCCTTATTATACTTGTATTCCCGAAAGGTTCAGAAATAATTTTAAGTATGTGACTCATTTTTACATGGACTACGGTATGCATCCGGGAAATCAGCATGTCGGTATTATGGAATATGAATACAACAGAGTTAAGTTTTATTTTGTAGATAATGAGTATTACTTTAAATGCGATACTCCCTATTCCTCAGATCTAAAATGGGACATTGAGCGCTTTACCTTTTTCTGCAAGGCGGTCTTGGCTATTATGCCTGTTATAGGCTTCCGTCCTGATATAATCCATTGTCACGACTGGCAGGCATCTCTTATACCGGTATTTCTGCACACATCTTTTGCCACCAATCCTTTCTACAGCTCGACGAAAACAGTGATGACAATCCATAACCTGAAATTCCAAGGTGTGTGGGATGTGAAAACTTTCAAATATCACACTGCTCTGCCGGATTATATGTTTACTCCGGACAAGCTGGAATTCCATAAGGATGCCAATATGCTCAAAGGCGGTCTTGTATACGCCGATTATATTACTACCGTTTCTGAAACCTATGCCGAAGAGATAAAATATCCATTCTACGGCGAGCAGTTGGACGGACTTCTCCGCGCACGCTCCGCTTCCCTCAGGGGTATAATCAACGGTATTGATTATAAGGTTTTCGATCCGTCCAATGACAAGCAGATTTTCGCAGAATACGATTCCAAAAGCTTTCTTAAAAATAAGTCCGTCAATAAGGAAAAGCTTCAGGCTGAACTGGGGCTTCCTGTTGATAAGGATAAATATATGATCGCTATCATCTCTCGTCTGACCGACCAGAAAGGACTTGATCTGGTAAACTATGCTATAGAGCGTATCTGCGATGAATTTACACAGTTTGTTGTTATCGGAACAGGAGATCCGAGATATGAGAATATGTTTAAACATTATCAGTGGAAATATCCTGAAAGAGTTTCTGCAAATATTCTTTACTCCGATGCTCTTGCGCATAAACTTTATGCCGCTGCCGACGCTATGCTTATGCCGTCTCTGTTTGAGCCGTGCGGTCTGACTCAGCTTATTTCTCTAAGATACGGAACTGTTCCAATTGTACGTGAAACAGGTGGACTTAAAGATACAGTTCAGCCGTACAATGAATTTGACGGCACAGGCACCGGCTTCTCTTTCAAGAACTACAACGGCGATGAAATGCTCGGCGTTATTAATTACTCAAAACATGTATATTACAATCATCGTGATCAGTGGGATAAAATGGTTAAGAGAGGAATGGAGACAGACTTCTCATGGAATAGCTCTGCACGCCAATACGAGGGCATGTATGACTGGATGATCAACTGGTAAGTTATGAATAATGCAGAATTGAAAGGCGCCGTCTTTGATATGGACGGCGTTCTTGTCGATACGGAAAAGCTTTATGTCCGTTTCTGGATAGAATCAGCAGCGGATTTCGGTTATTGTATGACAGAGGAAAATGTGTTGAGTATACGCAGTCTTGCCAGAAAATTTGCTGATGTGAAACTAAAGAGCATATTCGGGGCGGATTTTCCATGTATGCAGGTACGTGAACACCGCACGAAGCTTCTCGACGCATTTATTGAGAAAAACGGCGTAGAACCCAAAAAAGGACTGTTTGATGCGCTTGAATATCTTTGCAGCGGGAAAATAAAAATGGCTGTTGCCACTGCGACTCCTACAGACAGAGCTGTGAAGATGCTAAACAGGATAGGCATATTAACATATTTTGATTCCGTAGTGGGCGGAGATATGGTTCAAAACGGTAAGCCGGAGCCAGATATTTATCTTAAAGCAACTTCTGAACTGAAGCTTTCGCCGGAAAGCTGCACCGCCTTTGAGGATTCTCCGAACGGCATTAAATCAGCATATTCTGCCGGCTGCCACGCTGTTATGATTCCCGATCTAACGCCTCCCGATGAGGAAATAATGCCTATGATAAGCGCTGTGTATACTTCTTTGGATGAGGCGGTATATTTCTTTGAGGACAGGAGGTGTTGAAATGCCTAGTGTATCATCTGTTTTTGAAATACCGAAATTTTACTACTTTGACTGCGGAAATAATTACTCCGGCAGCAAGGATGATTTTTCCTATAAAATTGTCACTGGTGATAATTTGAAAGTGATGACATGGCATGGAAAATCCTGTTCCATGAAAGCTAAGATTGAGAATGAACATGAATTTGAACGTTCTGAAGAGGGCTTTGCTGAGATGATAAAATGGCTGGAAGAACGATATTCTAAATAATAACAAGAAAGGCTGCTGCAACTTTAAATGTTGCAGCAGCCTTTTAATAATCACAACTTTTTATCTCCCTAAAAGTGAATTTCTTCTATATACGAAAGCAAAAAGAAAGTTAGTCAGAGAATGGAGTAAATACAGTGAACGTGATTCAACAACACTGCCAGTGTGTGTTTACCATTCGCCAAACTGTGGATTATCAGGAGGTGTATCAGTTACGATTGGAATATTATCTGTTGGCGGCGGATTAGTAGGAGGAGGATTTGTCGGGGGCGGATTGGTAGGC
>CAJTWQ010000050.1 GCA_910579835.1 uncultured Ruminococcus sp. | reverse complement strand
TGCTGACCGCATATTGCAGCTATACAGTCAGACGCAAAGATAAAAATGATGAATTTGCAGACGGTGAGGACGAGGTTTACCGTTACATAATTACAGCTTTATGTCCTGTCAGCACAGGCAGCGACGGTTTTATTTTTGATTCGTCCAGCAATGAGATAACCAAGAAGATAAATACGGAGCTTATTATCAGCAAGGCACCGTCCGACGGTTTTCTTTTTCCAGTTTTCAGCAATAGAAGCAGCGATATAAATCATGTTATGTACTATACTAAAAAAGCAAGCGATCCTAATATTTCAATTGTCGAAAATGTTCTCGGATGTACCTTTATAATGTCTGCGGATATTGAAAAGGCGAATTTTCAGAGTATTCTCAAAAGCGTTGCCGGCGATGAGCTGGATTACATGCTGATTAAAACCGTGAACGAAAAAATACAGGATGTAGTTGAGGACAGCAAGGATGAAACGGATAAAGCTGTGATCGAGCCGCTGCATCTGCGGGATATTCTTGTTGACGCAGGGCTGCCGCAGGAGCGTGTGAACATGGTTGAACCGGTATATGAAAAGGTATGCGGAAATGCACCTCTGACCGCCGCTAATCTCGTCGAAACAAAGACGGTTCTTGCTTCGCCGGGAATTACCGTTAATATCAAGCCTTCAGCTTCCGATAAGGTGCGTACAAGCGTAGTTGACGGCCGCCGCTGCCTGCTTATAGATATTGACGATCCGACTATTGAGATCAACGGTCTGCCGGTAACGCTGTAAGGCGGAGTAATAGATTTCTTTTGTGTTTCATTTAAGTATCACGAAATTAACAAAAACAGGTGATATACTATAAACCATAGAAAGAAAAACGGAATTGGGATATACTACCGATGCAGGAAGGTGCACAAAATGAAACACTATCAAAAAGCGTTAAGCTATCTTACGGCTGCTTTGACATTTGCCGCTATGGCGACAGGATGCAGCGGTTCCAAATCCGAAAACTCTGATTCATCGTCGGAATTTACATCGGAAACTGGTTCTGCCGCAGAAGATGCGCCTAAGTCAGATGGGTCTGCCGTTAAGGACGGTTCTAAACAGCCTGAACTCCTTTCCAATGCAGGCGATAGATATCGTGAGCTTTTTTCTGAAAGAGATCTGAGTCAGGAATACGGAGAGATAACGGCAGAAATCGCGTTCAATGGCAATAAGGCTGAAATAACAGGTTCCGGAGCTTCTGCTGAAGCTTCTGTAGTTACCGTTACGCAGGATGGCGTATACCGCGTAACCGGAAGCACATCCGACGGTCAGATAATTGTGAACGCCCCTAAAGCCAAGGTTCAGTTGGTGCTTGATAATGCCGATATTGCAAAGTCCGATGCGTCTGCGATTTATATTGCAGACGCAGACAAGACATTTATAACTCTTGCTCCGGACAGCGTAAATTCCCTGTCGGACGGTAAAAACTATTACTACCCGGACGACAGTGTAAATGAACCTGATGCGGCTGTTTACAGTGAGGACAGTCTTACTATAAACGGAACAGGCGCTCTGACCGTCTGCGGAAATTATAAAGACGGTATCCGCAGCAAGGATGATATCGTAATAACAGGGGGAATTCTGGATATTACAGCTGTTTCCGACGGTATAAAAGGTAAGGACTACGTTGCCGCCGCCGGGGGAAGCATAACGGTCAGCGCCGGTCAGGACGGAATAAAATCCACAAACAAGACGGATGAATCCATGGGGTTTATCTATATATGCGGCGGAAATTTCAATATAACAGCAGCACAGGACGGCATTCAGGCAGAGACGGTATTTACTGCCGAGGACGGTGTATTTAATATTGTTGCCGGCGGCGGTAATGAAAATTCAACGAAAACGCATAACGACGATTTTGGAGCGATGGGCGGAGGCCGCGGTTTTAAGGATTTCGGAGAAATGCCGGAGGGCTTTGAACCGGGAGAAATGCCGAAAATGAATTTTGATAACGACATCGCTTTTACCGCCAATAATGCAGCATCAGAAAATAATACGGCTGAAAGCGTCAGCACAAAGGGCATAAAGGGCGCATCGGAAATAAATATCAGCGGTGGAACTTTCACTGTTGATTCGGCTGATGACGCCATACATTCAAACGGAAGCGTAAATATCACCGGCGGCGTTTTGGAGCTTTCAACAGGCGAAAAGGGTATCCATGGAGATAAACTTGCCGAAATATCAGGAGGCGCTGTTAAAGTACTCACCTCATACGAGGGAATAGAAGCTGCTGTTATAAGTATTGCCGGAGGAGATCTTGAAATAAACGCTTCGGACGACGGCTTTAATGCAAGTGACGGTAAAACTTCTCAGGATGGTATGGGAACATATTCCGAGGGAGTTCAGCTTAATATCAGCGGCGGTTTTGTTTATATCAATGCCGATGGCGACGGTCTGGATTCAAACGGTGATTTGACCATAAGCGGCGGAACCGTTCTTGTGGACGGTCCTGTAAACGGAGGCAACGGAGCGCTTGACGGAAATAACGAAATTATTGTTGACGACGGTCTGCTCATTGCGGCAGGCAGTTCTCAAATGGCGGAACTTCCCGGCAGCGGTTCTTCACAGAACTCTGTAGGAGCAAATATTGGCTCATGTGCAGGCGGAACTTTAGTCACTCTTGCAGACAGCAGCGGACAGGAGATATTGAGCTATGCTCCGTCCAAAAATTTCGAGCATATTGTCATAAGCTCTCCCGATATAAAAACAGGCGAAAGCTATACTCTTTATACCGGCGGAAGCTCTGATTCAAAAGAAAATTACGGTCTTTACGAGACCGGCGGCTACCAAAATGACGGAGAAGCAGCCGGAAGCTTTACGGCAGATTCCGTGGTTTCCACTATCGGAGAGCAAGGTATGGGCGGCTTTGGCGGAGGACGTCACGGTGGCATGGGTGGACGCATGGAAATGCCTGAGGACTTTGATCCCGGACAGATGCAGCCCCCTACAGGCGAGGATGGAATGCCGGAAATGCCGGAGGGATTCGATCCTGGACAGAAACCAGAATGGCCGGGTAAACGCGGCGCATCAGAGCAGTAATATCATAGTATTCTTTTGGCCGCCGGTAAGTCGGCAGACAAAGGTATAATTCAGACATCTTCATTTTTTCATATAAACCACCCTAAAGGGCAGCAGCGCCGGGAAAATTCCCGACGCTGCTGTTCTTTTATTATGGTATTTTTATTAAGAGCCTGTTCTTGGAACCTGTAAATCTGCGTTAAATGTCCTTGCAATATTTCAGTATTCCTTTGGGCGTTTACCTTGTTACAACAAAAATTTCATGAAAATCCTATCATTATGTTCTTAATTAAGCCTGAATTTTCTTACCTTTTTGTCCTTATCCATAGCGTAAAGGTTAGAGTCTATTACAACAGGGTATTCCATATATCCCAGTTTCGGATAAACAAGGCCGGAGTAATTTGAAAGGTCTATAACTATCAGGTTATTGTTTTCGTCAACACAGTAAATTGTATTGCCTGAAATGTTAGTGCATTTCGTAAAACCGTCCCTGATAAGGCGGTTGTCGGAGCCGTCATAGTTCATTGAATAAAGCCATCTGTTGTCTCTGTCGGATGAATAGTAAATTCTGCCGCCGGATACGCAGAGATCGGATACGGAGTTCATAATCGACTGATGACCGCTTCCGTCCACGTTCATAACGTCAAGGGAATAATCATTGCTGTAATTTACAAAGAAGATTTTTCCGTCTGCAACGTTCATATACCAGCAATGCGCCTGTATAAGCCGTGTGTACTCCGAGCCATCCGGACGCATACGGCAGATATAATTGCCTGCGTCGGGATTATTTGTATCGGTCATTTCTGTAAAGTACAGCCAACCGTCATAGTATGTAAGCTCATAGCAGTAGGCATTATTCAGGATTGTAAATCCGCTGCCGTCCTTTTTTATGCTGCAAATATAATTTCCTGAGCTCCAGTTGCAGAATATCAGACTGTCTCCGACAATGTTTATATAGCTTGCTCTTGTGTTGTATATAGGCGATGCGGAACCGTTTTTCTCAGCGTAAATACATTCTGCTTCCGTGGAATAGAAAACGGTATCACCGTCGGTTGCCGCATAGCCGCCGTTGACGATATTTGCCTCGCCTGAGCCGTTATAAACCGGCGAGGGCGGTGTTATCTCCGGAGGCGGAACTGCGGTTGTCGTTGTTGTCGAAGTTGCAGTGGTAACAGGATCCGTGGCAGTGGTGATCGTAGTTTCAGGCTGTGCCGTTGAAGTTGTGGTTTCAAAAGTAGATTCTTCGGTCGGTTTTTCCGTGGGTTCTTCCGTTTCGTTTTCTGCGGTGGTATCGGGATCTATAATTATATTATCATTATCGCTGCTGTCTTTTACATGATTGTCCTTTTCGCGTACAAGAAACAGAACCAGAACCGCAAGTATTACGGTAAGGATAATAACGCCGGCGGTAAGAATAATTTTCGCTGCGGCAGAACTTTTTTCTTCCTGCTGCACAGTCTGATAGCCTGACGGATAGCCCTGCGGCTGAACCGGTATGACAGGCGGTGCGACATATCCTCTGTAATCTGCCGGCTGCTGAATCGGAGGCTGAACCGGCTGACCGGCATAACCTCTGTTTGTGATATTCGGATAAGGATTTTGAGGTATGTATGGCGGGACGGGATTATTTATTACCGGAGAGCCGTCCCGGATCGCAATAAGGTCGTTCAGCATATTTGTCATGTTCTGGTACCGGTCGGCAGTATTAAATGCACAGGCTTTTAAAATGACTTTTGAAAAAGCAACGGAGGCGTTTTTCGGTTTTGGCAGGTTTTCACCGTTCATACGTTTTTCTATCGCTTCTTCCGGCAGGTACATATCACCGAAAGGAAAATGATAGTTATTCATCATGCAGTAAAGCGAGATGCCGAATGAATAAATATCGGCCTGCTTTGTGTAGCCGTCGCTTCCGTATCGTGCATAGTAAATTTCCGGTGCGATATATCCCTCCGTTCCGGCAAATGAACGGGTAGAGACGGATTTCTTGGAGATATTGAAATCTCCCAGTTTATACACGCCGCTGCCGGATATAAAGAAGTTGCCGGGCTTTACATCACGGTGTATAATGCCCAACTCGTGAGCGGCCTTGATTCCGCTGCCTATATCTATTGCCAGTTTAAGCACGTTTTTTTCTGACAGATCAAAAGTTCCGCTTTTCATAAGTTTTTGCAGGCATGTAAGACATTCCATGCGTATCATAATATAATAGCCTATTTGCTTGTTGTCGACTATAAGCGGCTTTATGCTTTCGTCCTCATAAAGTACGATATTAGGTGAAGAACGCAGCTTATACATTATTGTTGTTTCGTTTTCGGCTTCACGGCGCTTTTTTTCAAGATATTCCCGTCGGCGAACCTCGTCAACGTAGACGGATTCATCAGCAATTATCGGTTCGACCTTAAGAGCGGAAATGTCCGTCCGGTTTTCTCTTTTTGCTTCAATGCGGTAGACAACTCCTGTTGCGCCTCTGCCAAGCTCACCTTTTATATACCAGTTATCCCACAGGGGCTGTTTTATCTGGTTTTTGATTATTTCATGGATATCGCTCATATAAGCACCTTATTTCCTGTTAATAGCAGACCTGCTGAGAACTTGTGTTCATAGAATATTGCACATGTCTTTTCGGCAAATTTTATCGATATCTGCGTTGAAAAAGCTCAACGTACGACAGTATGCTTTCGCTTTTTCTCCTTGCTCTCGGTAAAATTATGCTCAAAAATTCACGCACAAATCCTATGAATACAAGTTCTGAGATTTCCGAACAGGTCTGGTGTATATAAATTCATTATATCATAGCTTAATTGATAAATCAAGTTTTTTATTAGAACAGAAGTGGCTAAAAGTGTTTTTTGAGTGAATAAAAGCCGACAGAGTAATATTCATAATTTACGGTTTATATGCATATAATATACAGCACCAAACGAATGGAGGAGATAGTATGTGCGGAATTGCAGGAGCTATAAGCTTTTCTGAGGATATGCGGGGCGATATGAAGATATACGAAAAAATGCAGAAAGCAATGATAAGAAGAGGTCCCGATCAGCGGGGGATAGTTCTGACGCGTGATGCGGCGCTTATCCATACACGTCTGGCGGTTATAGATATATCCGGCGGCCGTCAGCCAATGAGCTGTTCCGTCGGAGAAAAAAAATATACCATTGTCTACAACGGAGAGCTTTACAATACTCAGGAGTTGCGCCGAAAGCTTGAACAGGATTTTGAGCTTGAGACGGACTCCGACACCGAAGTCGTTCTTAAAAGCTATATAAAGTGGGGGAAAAACTGCGTTGACCGCTTTAACGGAATTTTTGCCTTTGCCGTATATGACGAAGCGGAGCGGCGCGTCTTTCTGGCAAGAGACAGAATCGGCGTAAAGCCGTTGTTCTATTATGATACCGGTAATAAGCTTATCTTCGCTTCCGAACTGACAGTTCTTATGGAACATCCGGATATTCCCCATGAAATAGACGATACTGGAGCAGCCGAGCTTATACTTATGGCTCCGGGCAGAACTCCCGGATGCGGCGTTATACGCGGAATAAAAGAAGTCATGCCGGGCTGGTGCGGTTTTTACAGTGAACGGGGGTTGAGACTTGAAGAATACTGGCGTCTTCGTGCTTATGAGCTTAATGAAACCTTTGAACAGACTGCCGATCATGTTCGGGAGCTTGTTCTTGATTCAATAAAAAGACAGCTTATTTCAGATGTTCCTGTTTGTACATTTTTATCCGGAGGTCTGGATTCAAGTCTTATATCCAGCGTGGCTGCATCTGAAATGAAGAATCAGGGAAAGCTGCTGAGCACGTTCTCTATTGATTACCGTGATAACGATAAATATTTTACCAAAAGCCATTTTCAGCCGAACAGCGATCCGGAATATATAGAGTGCATGGCGGAATATCTTAATACTGATCATCACTGGATTATTGTCGATACTCCAGAGCTTGTAAATACTCTTGATGCTGCCGTTGAGGCAAGGGGTCTGCCCGGTATGGCAGACGTAGACGCTTCTATGCTGATTCTGTGCCGTGAAATAAAAAAACACGGCACAGTTGCCCTGTCAGGAGAATGCGCTGATGAAATATTTGGCGGTTATCCATGGTACAGAGACAAGGATATCCGCATGACCGATGGTTTTCCCTGGGCACAGAGTACCTTCTACCGCAAAAGTTTTCTCGGAGAATCTTACAGAAACCGGATTGACGCCGAAGATTATGTATACAGTGCGTACAGGCAGACTGCCGATGACGCTGTTAAGCTTCATACCGACAGTGAACTTGAATATCGTATGCGTGAAATGACGCAGCTTAATTTCAGCTGGTTTATGCAGAATCTTCTTGACAGAAAAGACAGAATGAGTATGTACAGCGGCCTTGAAGTCCGAGTTCCTTTCTGTGATTACCGCATTGCGGAATATCTCTACAACGTACGTTGGGAATACAAGGACTGGCAGGGACAGGAAAAGGGACTTCTCCGTGAGGCACTGAAAGACTGGCTGCCGGAAAAGGTGCTTTACAGAAAGAAGAGTCCATATCCTAAAACTCATAATCCAGAATTTTTGGAGGCAGTAACGTCCAGGCTTCGAGAGATACTGGAGGACAGATGCAGTCCGCTTACCGAACTTGTAAGCCGAAAAGCGCTTGAACGTCTGCTTACTCATGAGGATCACGTTCAGTGGTATGGTCAGTTAATGAATTTGCCGCAGACCATAGCTTTCTTCATTCAGCTCGACTACTGGCTTAAAAGATTTAAAATAAAACTAGTATAGGACTCACTGTACAAAAGTAGTTCATAAGTATAACATGAGTATAGCAAAAACTCCCCGGAGAAGTTTCTTCGGGGAGCTTTTTTAAAAGCGCTGCTTTCAACAAAGCAGCGCTGACTTGCATCAGCAAGCCGATAATTCAGCAGAGAATATAATCCTCTGCTGAATCAGTCGATGACCGCTGCTCAAAAAGCGAGGGTCATCGACTTGGTTATAGAACTTTCTTTTGTTATAAGCGGGTCATCGTATTTATGCACAGTTTTATTCTGCTCTGCTATTTTGCTTAAATCTTTCGATCATATCCTTAAAAGCATTATCATTCATCTGCAATTCAGTTTTTCTGTTCAGCCTGAGCCGATGCGTTTCCCGATGAAACAGCATAATTTACTTCTGTATCTTTCGCTGCTTTCAGGAAATCATTATACTGTTCCAGCCGTGTGATCTCCTCCTGTATTTTCCGTCTCTCAAGCTCCATCTCTGTCTTTTCTTCATCTGTAACGCCGTTGCCGTCAATATCATTATCAATCATAGCAAGTTTAGATTGAAGATCGTAGATTTTGCTGTCAAGACTGGTTTCAGATGGAATGCTTTCGTTTGTGCTTGTGTAATCCATTGTATTGTAATACTGGGCAGATTCCTTGCTTTCTTCAGGATATACCGCGGCAGGAACTTTTTTGCCGAGATAAATTCTCATGCTGCGCTGGAAAGAGGTATCTTCCGGATACGCTATATGACTCAGAATTTCTCCTGTCATCTCATAGCTGTTATGCTGTTCAGCAATATATTCTCCTACCGGTGATGCAGTTTTATCACGATTCCATGGATAAGAGCATACGGGTGTAAAGAAGAAAAGCTCACATTGAGAGTTATCCGGAATGTCAAAAATTTCTGTCTTTGACATTCCGCCTGAGTTTGATTGCGGCATAGCCGAAACGCCATTATAGCATATCGAACTTGACCATAAATTTTCAGGAATATCGATTTCCTGACCGGAATAATCAGTTGATATAATATCGTAATAATACTGATTTGAATTATTATCGCGGTAGTAAATTACATCTGTCTGAATTTTAGCGATACTGTTTTCGGATTTATAAAACGATATGTCAGTAAAGCTTGCCGCGGAAACAGAACGTCCCTCACGGTCGGTAAGTCCGACATCGCCGGCGTAGCTGAAAAAAGATGATGCAGCTTCGGAGCATATATCCTCGCTGCTGAAATAATAAGAGACGTTTTCTTCTATGGATGCCGCTTCATTTTTGGAGAAGCTTACACCGGATTCAGCAACGGCCACTATATTATCCTCGGAGTATTCGCCGCGGTATTCGACAGCGTATATCTGATTTGTCCTGATTCCGCCTATGGTTCTGATATAAAGCCTTACGTTCAGGTCGTCGCCGCACTCCTCAAAAGGGCAGGTGTAAAGCGGAGTGACAAGAACATCCCGGCTGATATAATCATTTAGCGAAATATCGCATATATGGTAGTCTCCTGACGCCGTCTCTTTTTTTATCTCGCTGATAATAGCGTTAAATTTGCATTTATTCGGTTTGTTATTCATAGAGCTGCGCAGGCTGTTGATAATGGCGGTCTTAGGAATTATGCTTATACAGAGCACAATTGCCGCGGCCGCAGATACCCATTTGAATACCGGAAATATTCTTCGCTTTCCCGTTACGTTTTCAAGGTCACTTACGATGAACCCGCAGTCGGAAAAATCCGAATCCCTTTCAGGAAAAGCTCTTGCGGAAATTTTGTCAAAGCAATCCACAGAGGACGAAAGTTCATTCATTTTTTCTTTCAGCAATTTTTCAAATTCCTGATTTGAATTGAAATCATTCTTTTTCACTTGTCTGCACCTGCCTTTTCCTGTAAAATATTCATTGCTCGTTTGTACCTTGATTTTACCGTAGTTTCGGGACATTTCATAATCTTTGCTATTTCCTTGAACGTCATTTCAGCACAGCATTTCAAAACGACTATTTGTTTCTGCTTATCGTTAAGATGCTTTAAAAGCTGATTTATATATATACTGTCTTCGACAGTCTGTTCAGCGTCGCCGTAGCTCTGAATTATATAGTTGTTGATCTCTTTTTTATAGCGCCGGCGAAGCTCTAATGCAACGTTGCGTGCTGTTGTAAGGATGAAGCCCTTGCCGTCACCTTTGCGGGGATTAAATCCCTTGATCTGAGTAAGCCTTACAAATGTCTCGGCAACGCAGTCCTCTGAAAGATGATAGTCGGATGTGATGCCGAAAGCTATGGCAAAAACCGTGGATTTAAACATAATATACAGTTGTTCAAGACTGTCCTTAGACGTATTGCAGGTGCTTATCAGGCGGTTGACCTCACCTATGTCGGCGGAGGCTTCACTTTCTTGATTAAATGCTAAAATGATAAGGTCACCTCCGGGATTTGTTTTTGTGTCAGCAAGCATTTTTTCATCCCTCCTGTAATTGAGAATTTGAAAGCTTTCACTAATAAGTGATTTTAGAGGGCAAAAAAGACGATTTTTTCTAAAAAATTTTTGAAAAACAGTTATCATATGCTAACGTGTTTTAAAGTACATATACGCCATATTATCAGAACATAAACTTTTTGAAATTCCCAGCCAGGATTCCACGAAGCTCAGAATCTGAAAGATTTGCAGCTATGAGACGTTCAAGCTCGGTTTCATGAGACCACATAGGAAAATCAGTACCGAAAAAACAGTTTTCCGCACCGAATCCGTGTATGCGTTCCGCCGATTTTTCCGGAGACATAAATGCAAGGGAGCTGCATACGTCAAATCGAACGTTTTCAAAGCCACGGAGATATTCCTGAGCTTCATCCCAACGCTGATAGCCTCCGAGATGTGAAGCGATAAGCTTAAGCTTTGGGAAATTTTTAGCTATAGCGGCAATTTTCTTCGGGCATGAATATTCATACCGATCGTCACCGCAATGGATGAGAAGAGGGAGATCGCCCTCGATGATTTCATAAATCTTGAATGCTTCAGGAGAGTCGGCGTCAAAGGTCTGGAAATCAGGGTGAAGCTTTACTCCATTGAGACCAAGTTCTTTAATCTGTTTAATGTCGCCTTCTATATCCTCCGACAGCGGGTGGGTAGAGCCGAATCCGAAAAAGCATTTATTTTCTTCACATTCTCCGGCTATAAATTTATTTATGTGACTGATTTGATGAGGCACCGTTGCAACAGAGCAGACCAGATAAAGAGAAACTCCTATTTTGCTGCCAGATTCTATAAGCTTTTTTGAGCTGCCGCAGCTTTCCATGTGCATGTCGTAAAAGTGTCCGATATTAACAGTCGCTTTTTCAGCAATAGCGCCGGGAAATATATGCGTATGAGCGTCAATTATTTCATATCTGTCATAAATTTCTTTTTCCATATTTATTACCTCCTGAAAAATTTACAGCAATACCGCGTTATTAACGCCTTGCGGCTTTGCATAGTAATTGTGTGGTATTACTTTACCTTTTCTTTATTGATTATACTACTGTCTGTTAAAAATGTCAATGCCCGGCAAAGTGACTGCTGCGGAAATCAAGGAAACACCGTACTATTAGAACCTGTGTTCATGGGATAAGCCGTATGTTTAGTATCGCACATCTTCCCTATGAACACAGGTTTTTAACGTCTTGCAGATTCGCACAATAGTTGTGTGGTGTTTCTTCAATTTTGTTATCAGATATTGATTTTTAAAGTATAATATGTTATAATAGACCTGTTCGGATGCCTGCAACATACCGCCCGACGCAGAATTTTAAAGCGTGTTTACATAAACTTTAATTGAAATATTCAGAAGTATTTATGGGTTGGCTGATACTTTGATAATCCGGGCGTTATGTTGAAGTTTTTCGAGCAGAGTTGATAAAGAAACTTTATTTCGGGCGGGAAGTATGGACGAAATGCTTTGCGGGCTGGAAAATCTCAGGGCACGCCGCAGCAATGATCCTTCATGAATACACGCTGATTATGTACGATGACAGTTCATTTACTCCGGAGCAGGTCAAGGCGGTTGATGTGAACGGCGATGGGCTTATCAACGGAACCGATGCTGCTCTTGTACAAAGATATTACACTCTTTTGTCGTCGGCAAACGGAAAGGAGTTTTCGTCAATTGAGGAATGGATAAGAGAAAATGATTAACAAAGCGGAGGGAATATGAAAAAATCAAAGAAATCCGGGGCGAGATCGGATGTGCTGCCTGTTTTTGTCAGTATCGCGACAAATAAGGGCAAAGTGCGGTTTTCCAACGAGGATAATTTTTACGCCGATATTCTCGGTATTCGTGGGGCTGAGGAGCTTTGCGGTCATCGTGTGTTGAATTATTCTGACAGATATGTTTTCGGCGTTTGTGACGGTATGGGAGGAGAGCAGTTCGGAGATTTGGCTTCGGAGATCGCTGTCACTGCCATGAGAGAATTTTCCGATAAGATAAAAAAAGCTTCTCTTGAAAAATTATACGATACTGTAAACGAATATGCAGCCGAAGCCAATAACAGAATATGCCGCATGGTTCAGGAAAAGGGGGCGGATCTCGGCGGAAGCACATTTGCAATGGCATGTGTCAGAGGAAATCTGGTTTATCCGTTCAGTATAGGCGACAGCAGGATTTACTTCATAAGCGGCAGTAAGATACGTCAGGTTTCCGAGGATCAGACGCTGGCTGTAAAAAAGCTGAAAGCCGGTATTTATACAAAGGAGGAAGCTTTGCTGAGTGAAGATGCTCATAGGCTCACTTCATTTTTAGGTGCAGACAGGGGACGTATCGGACTTAAGGCGCTTGTTTACGAACCGCTTGATCTTGCTGTGGGCGAGGTACTGCTGTGCAGCGACGGTCTGGCGGATATGGTCATGGATGAGGAGATACTTTGGGTGCTGATGAAATACGGCGATCAGTTTGCGGCTCAGCATCTTGTGGAACTGGCTCTTGCACGGGGCGGTATTGATAATATAACCTGTATTGTCATACGGAGTGTAAAATCCTGAATACTATCCAGAAAGTTTATAATCATCGCATTAATACATCCTTGCCGAAAATAAGCAGCGCCCTAAATCTTTAATTTCGTTAGCAATTCTATATGCAGAGCTGATGTATACAAACATTGTGAATACAAATTTAGAGAAGAGCAAAACTGCAGATTGAATTTCAGGCGAAGAAAAAAACAGA
>CAJTWQ010000049.1 GCA_910579835.1 uncultured Ruminococcus sp. | reverse complement strand
CTTTATCGCCGTGTAAAGTTCCCCGCCGGACACAACGTCAAGGCCAAGCCCCTCGTCCCTGATAATGCGGCACATTTCCATGCACGAAAAAGCCTTGCTGGCATAGCATACCATGCCGTTTCCACTGTAAAAACGGTCTATACTGTCCTTGAAACGGCGGCAGGACTCCCTGATCTTCGCCTCGTCGAACACATAGAGCGGCGTGCCGTACTGTTCCGCAAGGACAGTCGTATCAACGCCGCCTATAGTAAGGTTTCCGTTTTCGTTTACATTAAGATTATCCGATACAAACATATTTTCACGACCTTAGTATTAATTATTTATCCCACCATTATATATTTACAGTATTATTTTTCTATTTCCTCGTCCTCGGAAATAATATCTTCAACGATTTCTCTCAGTTCCTCGACCCCCTCAAACGTCACAGAGGAAAAGGGCACGCTGTGAATATCTTCAAAACAGGGAATTTCTGTCTTAAAAGCTTCCATACGCTTTTCACGCTCTGTTCTTTTGAGCTTGTCCGCCTTGGTCAGCACTAATACAAAAGGCATTTCCGTATCTATCAGGTAGTTTATCATCTGTACATCGTCCCTTGTAGGGGCATGGCGCATATCCACCAGCATAAACACCAGCCGTATGTCCCTGTCTGAACCAAGATAACCGCCGATCAGTCCTGACCAACGCTCTTTCTCGGATTTCGCCACCTTTGCATAGCCGTATCCCGGAAGATCAACAAAGAAAATATTATCCAGCCCGTAGAAATTAATAGTTGCCGTTTTGCCTGGCACGGAGCTTACTCTCGCCAGATTACGACGGTTGAAAAGCTTATTGATAAGAGTAGATTTTCCTACGTTTGAGTGACCGGCAAAAGCTATTTCAACCCGCTCCGGAGGCGGAATTTGGGAAAACCTACCGTATGAAGCGGTAAACTCCGCCTTATTATAGTTCAGCTTCACCGCGACCTCCCTACTGCCTGATAAGAGCCGTATCAAGTACGTCTCCAAGATCTTCTGCAAAAACAAAATTAAGAGACTCCCTTACGACTGCCTCGGTTTCCTCCAGATCGGCTTTATTGGATGCCGGAATGATAACCGTCCGTATTCCAGCCTTGTATGCCGCCATAGTCTTTTCCCTCAGGCCTCCTATAGGCAGCACCCTGCCATGAAGAGTTATTTCTCCCGTCATAGCCACATCTGCACGGACAGGCAGTCCCGACAGAGCCGATATCAAAGCCGTTGTCATGGTAACGCCGGCGGAGGGACCGTCTTTTGGAACAGCGCCCTCAGGAGCATGGATATGAATGTCGTTTTCCTTATAAAAATCGGAGTTTATTCCATATTTGTCCGAAACGCTCCGCACATAACTTACTGCAAGCTTAGCGCTTTCTTTCATAACCTCGCCCAGCGATCCGGTAACCTCTGTTTTGCCTGTTCCTTTTAGCACAAGCACCTCCATAGGCATAATCACGCCGCCCACCGATGTCCACGCAAGACCGTTAACAACTCCGGTTTTATTCTCTTTCTGAGAAAGATCATCAGTATATCTGCGTATTCCCAGCATAACGCCAAGATCCTTAGACTTTACGGTAATCCTTTTAGCCTGTCCGGAAGCAATTCTTTTGGCTGATTTGCGGCAGATCGAAGCAATTTTCCTCTCAAGACTGCGGACGCCTGCCTCCTTTGTATAGCATTGTATAATATCATGCACTGCCTCGTCCGCAATTTTTAGCTGTGACGCTTTAAGGCCATGCTCTTTAAGCTGCTTTGGGATAAGATGATCCTTTGCAATATGGAACTTCTCCTCTGCCGTATAACTTGGCAGCTCAATAACCTCCATTCGGTCAAGCAGCGGTGCAGGAATAGCCGAAACATCGTTGGCTGTAGTAAGAAAGACCGCTTTGCTCAGGTCAAACGGCACCTCAATAAAGTGATCGCGAAAAGCATTGTTCTGCTCACTGTCCAGCACCTCAAGCATAGCCGAAGATGGATCTCCCTTTATATCGCTGCAAAGCTTGTCGATCTCGTCAAAAAGAATAAGCGGATTTGCCGTTCCTGCCTGAGAGAGCGCCGTTATTATACGTCCCGGCATAGCTCCCACGTAAGTTTTTCTGTGACCTCTTATATCAGCTTCATCCCGAACTCCGCCCAGTGAAACACGGGCATATTTGCGTCCCATAGCTTTTGCAACCGACTTTGCAATAGAAGTTTTTCCGATTCCGGGAGGTCCCGCCAGGCAAATTATTTGTCCCTTTATCTCCGGATTCAGCATATGGACTGCCAGAAATTCAAGAATACGCTCCTTGACCTTTTTCAGTCCGTAATGTTCCTTTTCTAATACATCCTCCGCCTTATCAAGAGACAGCCTTGCCTTAGAATAAATTCCCCACGGCAGGTCGATAACGGTATCAAGATAATTCTTAATAACGAACGATTCCTGCGACGCCGGCGGAAGCTTAGAAAGCTTGTCAGCTTCTTTCAGAAGCTTTTCACGGCTCTTCTCATCAATTTTAAGCCCCATAATATCGGTTATGTAGTTAAAAGCATCGTCGCTGTCCGTCTCTCCCAACTGCTCCTGAATAACCCTCATCTGCTCACGAAGGTAAAATTCACGCTGTCCCTTATCAATGCTGTTTTTCGTCTGCTCATTAATAAGGCTCTCAAGTTCAAGGATCTCCGTTTCCGATGTAAGACAAGCAAAAAGAACCGACAGCTTATTAATTACATTTGACTCCTCCAGCAGAGTCTGCTTATCCCTGTAGTTGAGCGGGCTGTTGAAAGCTACGGCCTCAAACAGCTTTACCGGGTTATCCTGAGTCATGACGGAAGCCAGCAGCTCATTCGGCATTTTCGGGAAATACGAAGAATAACGCTCAAAAACATCCTTGACAGAACGTACAAGAGCCTGCGCCTCCACCTCATCATATTTTATACGCGAATATGTGGGGGTGCGCTTTACCTCGGCCTTAAGAACATCACCGCCATCGATCAGTCTGACGAGATTTGCCTTGTAAACTCCCTCTACCAGCACTTTCATCATATGATCCGGAAGCTTGAGCACCTGTCTAATTTCCGCTACAACTCCCACTTTATAGAGATCCGATGCCTTTGGATTATCAACGTACGCCTCATGCTGCGTTATCAGAAAGATCTTCTTGCCTTCCTTGACGGCATGTTCGACTGCACTGTAGGATTTATCCCGTGAAACATCAAAATGAAGAACCATCTTCGGAAATGCTACCAAACCTCTCATGGTAATTGTATAGAATATATTATCATTCTCGGTATTTTTGCTGTTTTTAACAACTTGCTCCAAAAAATCACCACATTTCTATATATTTAGGTCAAAAAACTGCAATATCCTTATGAAGCGATGCAGTTATTCTATTATTATACTACATTACTGTAAAAAAAGCAAGAGGGAAATTTATTAAGAAGCGGCTAATAGCGTTGTTAAAGGAAACGATAACAGAACAGAGAGTTCGCCTTGTTTTCAACGCTGCAGTAATATTTTTCCAAAGGAATAATATTTTTTATGCAGGAGCAGGATTCCCTGCACAAGATTCTGAAATAATTAAAAAATTGATCTCTGCGGAAAAAATTCGACAGCTATTGCATTATATTTTATTTCATGTTATAATGTATATAACAAAATAAAGAAAAGAGGTAATTTATGAAAAGAACCGATTATATAAGCTGGGATGAATATTTCATGGGAATAGCCATGCTGTCAGCGGAGAGAAGCAAGGATAATTCCACTCAAGTCGGAGCATGCATTGTCAATTCAGATAATAAAATTGTTTCTGTAGGATATAACGGAATGCCGACGGGATGCTGTGACGACGATATGCCATGGGCAAGAGAAGGGAAAAGTTCACTTGATACAAAATATCCCTTTGTTTGCCATGCGGAGCTTAACGCTATACTCAACAGCAATATCGGCAATCTAAGCGGATGCACTGTTTATGTTACGCTTTTTCCGTGCAATGAATGTGCAAAGGCCATAATTCAGTCGGGAATAAAAAGAGTCGTATATTACAGTAATAAATATGCCAATACAGAAAGCACAAAGGCAGCGCATATGCTTTTTGAACGATGCGGCGTGTCTGTAGATCCTTATGAGCCAAGCGGAAAAAAGTTAATGATAACTCTTTAATCTGTCCCAAAGTATATTTTTTTGCCCAGCTGTAAAACAGAATCGGTTATTTCTCCGGCGCAGTCTATGAAATCTGATAAGGGCGGCAGCGTAAGTCTATATTTTTCTCCGAAAAATCCTGCATAACTCAGCACGGCGGCTATGGCTAATATTTTTATCAGTTTTTTCACATTTCCGCCCTCCCATTGCATGTGGTGTTTATGGCGTATGTCTGTGTATTTGTTCCTGAAATCCTACGTTTTTCGTGCATTTTTCAAGCATGCCGAGTTTTCAAATACGCCTTGGTATATTATTTCCAGCCGGCACAGAATAATACATAAATGTAAAAAAATCCCTCCGCATAAGGGAGGGAGAATTTTTAAGATAATCAGTTGATATTACTTTGAAATAAGTGCAAGCGTATCTCTTGCAATAAGAAGTTCCTCATTTGTCGGAACTACCCATACTTCAACCTTGGAATCAGCAGCAGAGATCTTTGTGAGCTTTCCTCTGAGACCGTCGTTTACTTCTTTGTCAAGCTTGATACCGAAGAATTCCATATTCTCACATACCTGTTCCCTTACGTCATAAGCATTTTCGCCTATACCGCCTGTAAAGAGAACTGCATCAAGTCCGTTCATTGCGGCTGCATATGAGCCGATGTACTTTTTAATCTCATAAATAAGCATTTCTGATACAAGCTTTGCTCTCTCGTTGCCGTGAGCGGCAGCGTCAGTAATGTCACGGTTATCGGAACCAACACCGGAAACTCCGAGGAATCCTGATTTTTTATTCATATAATCGCTCATCTGCGCAGGCGTAAAATGATGCTTGTCTGCTACAAAAGTAACAGCTGACGGATCAACAGCTCCTGAACGGGTTCCCATAACAACGCCGTCAAGAGGAGTAAATCCCATAGATGTATCAACAGATCTGCCTCCGTCTACCGCGGTAATAGAAGAGCCGTTGCCCAGATGGCATGAAACGATTTTAAGATCCTTTATGTCCCTGCCCATAGCTTCAGCCAGAGCAGCAGAAACAAATCTATGAGAAGTACCATGGAAACCGTACTTTCTTACATGGAGCTGTTCATAATCCTCGTAGGGCAAACCAAACATATAAGCCTTGGGCGGCATTGTCTGATGAAAAGCCGTATCAAATACAACAACCTGCGGAACTCCTTCCGGAATAACGCTCTTGCAGGCTCTGAGAGCAAGAGCATGGGCGTGGTTATGAACAGGAGCCAGCTCACGGAGCTCATCAATCTTGTCTATAATTTCATCGGTAACAAGAACGGATTTATCGAAAATATCAGCTCCCTGTACTATTCTGTGTCCTACAGCGGATATTTCGTCCATGCTGTCAATTACCTTGGCATCGCCTGTTGTAAGAGCTTCAACAAGCTTCATAAACGCTTCGGTGTGCGTAGGAAAAGAACAGTCGGCGTTAAGCTCTCTGCCGTCGCTTGTCTTGTGGGCGATATGTCCGTCGATACCGATTCTGTCACAATTTCCCTTGGCTATAACGCTTTCATCATTCATATTGATGAGCTGATATTTGAGCGAAGAGCTTCCTGCATTAACAACTAAAATAATCATTTAAAAAATTCCTTTCTGAGATATATTTCCATATTCTATTATATACCATTTTCCAAGAAATGCAAGTCTTTTTTGTAAACTTTATAAAAACAGCGAAAACATCTACAAAAGAGCACGTTTTTTTGAAATAATTCTGTAAAATAAGTAAAAAGTATTTAAAAATCATTGAAATTTTAGAAAAGAGGTAGTAAAATGAAAGTAAGCGGTATAATTTGTGAATATAATCCGTTTCATAACGGTCATCTTCACCACATCCGCGAGACAAGAAAGAACGGTACAACACATATTGCTGCGGTAATGAGCGGAAATTTCGTTCAGCGCGGCGACGTAGCCTACATGGACAAGCTTGATCGTGCACGTCTTGCCGTACGTTCAGGAGCGGATCTTGTGATAGAGCTTCCTGTACAGTACAGTCTTTCTTCTGCGGAAAAATTTGCGGAAGGAGCGGTCTATCTCCTTGATTCGCTCGGTGCTGTAGACGAGCTTTCATTCGGCAGCGAATGCGGCGACACGGACAGGCTTCTGAAAGCTCTGGAAACTGTGAAGAGCACCGCTATATCACACGGAGACGATATACGATGTATCATGGAAAAAGGATATACCTATCCGCGGGCGCTTAGTTCTGTTATTAAAGGAACAGAACCTGAAACCGCAGAAATAATTTCTTCACCGAATAATATGCTTGCTATTGAATATCTCCGAGCCCTGAGAAAATTCACATCATCTATAAAACCTTTCACTATCAGAAGAGCATACGCTTTTCACGACGGAATAACAGCGAAAAACGGATTTGCAAGCGCGTCGTTTATGCGTGAACGCCTGGCTGCCGACCATAGTGTTTCAGCTATAAGCGAATATACTACTCCGCTCTGGACAAACGCCATTGCCAACGCTATAAAAAACGGCGGAACAGCCTCTCTTGAACGTCTTGAAAGGGTAATGCTCTACAAGCTTAGAAGTACCTCTGCCGAGGAAATTGCCCAGATAAGCGATGTGGGCCAAGGTTTGGAAAACAGAATATCCGGCGCAAGAATGGCAGGCTCTCTGGATGAGCTTTTCTTTACAGTCAAGACCAAGAGATACACCATGTCACGCATCAGGAGAATCATGCTGTCTCTTCTCATAGGAATCACTAAAGAGGATATGAAGCGACTTCCGGCTTATGGAAGAATTCTTGCTTTTAACGAGCGCGGAGCGGAGATACTTGCCCGTGCAAAGAACTTTACGAAAATCCCCTATTCTACATCCATTGCAAAGCTTTCACAACTGAATGAAAGCGCTGAAAGATTTACGGAGCTTGAAGTAAGGGCATCAGATGTTTACGGTCTGGCATTGGAAACGGTTACATCGGCACAAAAGGATTATCGTGCCAAAATTATATTAGATATGGAGTAAAACAATAATGCTGAATAAGTTTTCACGTATTGCCGCTGTACTGCTGACAACGGTATCTCTTTTTTCCTGCGGAACAATAGTACAGCATCGCAGCAATCCCCTTGGAGACGGCGATGAATGGAATACAAGCACGGAAGCAGTGTTCAAGGAGACATCATTGACTGAGACTGAATCGGCTGCAGCAGCTCTCACAACATCTACTCCCGCTGTGCCGCCGACAACTCAGCCGTTCAGTATAGATATATTTTTCACAGAGAAAAGCGAAATTCCGGAAACTTATGTCATAGAAGGTTTTCAGACGATAATGCAGGAACCGGAGCTTCCCACTGGATGCGAGGTTACGGCGCTTGCGGAAGTATTGAATTATCTTGGATTTGATATTGACAAAGTAGAGCTGTGCGATAATTTTATGCCGGTGGATTACGAGGGGGCTGTCAATATGTATTACGCATATATCGGCGATCCAAAGTCGTACAACGGATTCGGATGTTATGCTCCCGTTATTGTAAAGACAGCATATGAATATTTTGAATCTGTCAATTCTCCGTGCTATGCCGTTGATATTACAGGGACTGATTTCAGAGAACTGCTTTTTCAAGTAACTCAGGACAGACCCGTCATCGTGTGGACTACCATGGATCAGAGAGAAACATACCCCAATTATAAATGGACAGCAGGAAACGGCGAGGATATGATTTTCAATGATTATCAGCACTGCCTTGCGATTTATGGCTATGATTTCAATGAAGGAGTCGTATATGCCGCCGATCCCCTTGTCGGTAACACGACATATGATCTCTCACGTTTTGAGACGATATATGATATTATGTACAAACAGGCTGTTGTGATATGCGGCGATGCCGAAACCGAGGGATGCTTTACGCCGGATCCTGAAATAGAAAACAACGAAGTATGGAGCAGAAAAAAGCAGCTTGAGGCAAAAACGGAAATTAATGCCTATTATTCGGTGGAAAGCAATGATTGACGGCGTTATATTTGATCTTGACGGAACACTTATCGACTCCATGAAAATATGGAGCAAGATAGACAGGGAATTTCTCCTTGAAAACGGCGTTGAAGATCCTCCGGCAGATATTTCGGACATAGTAAGAAAAATGACCGTAGAGGAGTCTTCTCAGTATTTTATTGACCGCTTCGGTCTGCTATGTAAAAAGGAATACATTATAAATCGCATTGAAGAACTTGTCCGCATTGAGTATGAGGAGAATATTCCTCTGAAACCTTATGCGGCGGAGCTTCTTGATTTTCTGGACAACGAGGGGATTCCCTACGGAGCGGCAACGGCGACCTATAAAAAGCTTGCTGAATCTGTTTTGAGCCGATGCGGAATACTTCACAGAATGAAGTTTATCCTCACCGATCAGGAATATCCTCTTGGGAAAAATTTTCCGGATATTTTTCTGGGAGCTGCCGAAAAACTGAAAGTCCCCCCGGAAAGAGTTCTAGTAGCCGAGGATTCCCTCCACTGCATAGAGACTGCCTCCGCCGCCGGATTTGTCACAGCGGGTATTTACGATGAAATATCAGCCGGTGAAAGTGAAATTATTGCAGAAAAAGCTGATTATTATATAAGCTCGCTCAAGGAAATTGAAAACATAGTGAGGAACGAAAGAATATGAAAAAAGTTTTAGTGGGAATGAGCGGCGGAGTTGACAGTTCGGTGACGGCAATAATACTCAGAGACAGCGGATATAATGTTGCAGGCGTTACACTTAAGCTTTTTTCAGACAGCGATATTTCCGGAGAAAAAACCTGCGGCTCTCTTGCCGATGCCAACGACGCCCGTGATGCGGCTAACGCTCTTGGCATTAAACATTGTATTCTGGATCTGAGCAAAGATTTCAGACACGATGTAATGAAGCATTTTTCGGATAGTTATCTTCGGGGTGAGACCCCCAATCCATGCATAGAATGCAATAAGCATATCAAGTTTGGAGCAATGCTGAATTGGGCGGCTGAATCCGGATATGACTATATTGCAACAGGACATTATGCAGCGGTTACATATGACGAAAACAGCAGCAGATGGCTGCTTAAACGATCTAAGGACAGAAGCAAGGATCAGACATATGTGCTCTATTCCCTGACTCAGGAACAGCTTTCCCATGTTCTTTTTCCGTTGGGAGAGCTTGAAAAAAGCGAGGTACGGGCAATGGCAGAGTCAGCCGGGCTCGTTAATTCAGGAAAGCCCGACAGTCAGGATATATGCTTTGTGCCTGACGGCAATTATGCCGGATTTATTCAAAATTTTGCCGGATTTAAACCTGAATGCGGTCTTTTTGCTGATATAAACGGCAAAATTCTTGGCTCTCATAACGGAATCATCAATTATACGATCGGTCAGCGCAAGGGGTTAGGTATCTCTGTTGGCAGACCTCTTTATGTCGTTCGCAAGGATATTGAAAAAAATATCGTTACTCTCGGAGATGAAAGCGACCTTTACACTGATTCTCTTATCGCTGTGAATGTAAATCTTATTTCTGTTCCCGAAATTGCAGAACCTATGAGAATTACGGCGAAAACACGCTACAGTCAAAGGGAACAGGAAGCGATTTTGTCTTATATTGGCAGCGGCGAGTACCTTGTTGAATTCCAGTCTCCTCAAAGGGCTATTACAAGCGGTCAGGCAGTTGTTTTCTATGACGGTGATATCGTTGTAGGCGGAGGTACTATAAAATAGCATGGATTATAAATTTGAAAAACTTACGGATAAAATAACAGTCTGTGCAAGTTCCGATCATCGTTTTGGCACAGATGCATTTCTGCTTGCCGATTTTTCCGGATACCGTCAGAAAGATATGGTATGCGATCTTGGAACAGGATGCGGTATTATACCGCTTATTATGCAGAAAAGGCTTCCTCCGAAGATAACGTATGCAGTTGATATTCAGGATAAGGCAATTAAACAGCTGCGTCTTGGGATGGAACAAAGCGAGATCACGAAAATCGTTCCTATATGCGCCGATTTAAGAGAACTATGGGACGGCGCACCTCTCGGCCGTTTTGATCTGGTGACATGCAATCCTCCCTATAAAGCTGCAAACACAGGATTTGAGAGCGTAATTGACGCGCAGAAGATCGCACGTCACGAGATCATGTGCAATATAGACGATGTATGCAGAGCGGCAGAACGTCTGCTGAAATTCGGAGGAAGATTTTGTGCCTGCAATCGTCCGGAACGGCTTTCAGACGTGATTTTTGCTATGAAAAACCATAATCTGGAACCTAAACGACTGCGGTTTGTTTCAAAAAATCCAGATGAAGCTCCATGGCTGTTTCTCATTGAGGGAAAAAAAGGTTCCAAACCGTTTATGAAAGTCGAAAGACAGCTGTATATACGCAGTGAAAACGGTTTTTCTGAAGAACTAAAAAATATCTATTCTGTTGGAAAGGAGAGCGTATGAGCGGGATTTTTTACATAATCGGCACTCCTATCGGTAATCTTGAAGATATAACAATGCGTCAGCTTGATACTCTCAGAAATGTGGATTTTATATGCGCAGAGGACACCAGAGTGACGCTGAAACTTCTTAACCGCTGCAATATCAAGAATCATATGATTAGCTTTCACGAACACAGCTCAAAGGCTGATGCACAGCGCATCATAGACAGACTGCTCTGCGGTGAAAGCTGCGGTATAGTTACCGATGCAGGAATGCCTTGCATCTCCGATCCGGGAGAAGTTCTTGTGCGCATGTGTGCCGAAAACGGAATTGAAACGAAAGTTGTTCCCGGTCCCAGCGCCGTTGTATCGGCAGTTGCACTTTCCGGATTTTTTGCAAAACGCTTTACCTTTGAGGGATTTCTTCCCGTACAGAAAAAGGAGCGTGCCGAAAGACTTGAGATGCTGAAAAATGAAACGGCGTTAATGGTTTTTTATGAAGCACCTCATAAACTAAAAGGAACTATTTCCGATCTTATGGATAATTTCGGCTTTGACAGAAAGATAACAATATGCCGGGAGCTGACAAAGGTGCATGAGGAAACACTCAGAATGACGCTTGGAGATGCATGTGAATACTATGCGGAACACGAGCCGAAAGGAGAATTTGTCCTTGTAGTTCAGGGAGGAAGCGGAGTTTCCGGCGAAAAAGTGACTGCTGCACAGGCTCTTGAACAGGTTCGCCGTCTTGTTGAGCTGGGTGAACGTCCTGTTGACGCCTGCAAAGCTGTTGCAAAAGAGACAGGAATTAAGAAAAGTGAACTTTATTCGGCATTCTGTACAGAATAAATGTGAAAAATAAATGAAATTATTGCAAAAACCTTGCACTTCGCATTATAAAGTGATATAATATTAACGATATATTTTATCATAAGGAGATTATACAGTAATGATTTGCGATTTGCATTGTCATACCAAGCTTTCTGACGGTTCGCTTGGAATTGAGGACGTAATAGAACAGGCAAAACGAACAAAAATAAGCTGGCTGTCAATCACAGATCATGATACAATGGCCTCCTTTTCACGTTCGGCTGTTCTTGGAGAACGTGCAGGGGTAAAAATTCTTCACGGTGTTGAACTGTCTGCGTGGGATAAGAAAAGAAACAGCAAAGTACATATCCTTTGCTATGCACCGTCAAAGCCTGATCGCCTGGAAGGATTGTGTCTGAAATCCTGCGAAATCAGAAAGGCTTGTTCAAAAGAAATGATAGAAAAGGTAACAGAAAAGTTTCCTATTCCTATTGAAAGCATACTGAAGCATACCACAGCCTCAAAAAGTATATTCAAACAGCATATAATGCGTGCTTTGGTGGATTACGGCTATGTCTTGGAAATGTACGGTGATCTTGACAGAGAGCTGTTTAATCCGCAGACCGGATCATGTTATGTTGAGCGTGAATATCCGGACGTTAATTTTGTTATTGATCTTATACACACGGCAAAGGGAGTAGCGGTAATGGCGCATCCGGCTCAGTACGACAATATAGAGCTTCTTGAATTACTTGCAAAAAAGGGAAAGATTGACGGTGTTGAGATTGGTCATTATTCTGCCGATGCTGCTTATCGAAAGGAACTTTCTGCTATTGCCGACCGATATGAGCTTATTCGGACGGGAGGTTCCGATTTTCATGGACTTTACAACAGTGTCCCTACTCATATTGGAAACGAATCCACATCAAAGGAGGAGCTTGACCGTATTTTAAAGCTTTCGGCTAAAATGCGCCAGAAGAACCATGAATAATTTTATAGAAAATACAGGAATGAGAGTAATCCCGACTCTCATTTCTCTTTTCGCTCTGGTATGGTTTTTAATTCCGTTTGCAAAAGGCATTATTAATATCGGCAACTGTACGGGAGCAACCATATCGTTAATAATGCTGTTGATATCTCTTTTTTTCAGTAGGTTTTCTGATTTTGTAAAAAGATCCTGGGATACGGCGGCAGGAAAGATAGTTATTTCATCAGCTTTGGCATTGATAACAGTGTGTATTCTTACTGCAGCAATTATTTCTGTTTTTATGATAAGAGAGATGAACGATTTGCCGAAAAACGACAACGTTACTCTTGTCGTTCTCGGATGTCAGGTAAAAGGTACCCAGCCAAGCAATATGCTGAAAAGTCGTCTGGACACTGCATATGAATATCTTTCGGTGCACGATTCTGTTAATGTAGTAGTTTCCGGCGGAAAGGGCGATGACGAACTTATAAGCGAGGCGCAGTGCATGAAAGAATATTTGCTAAAAAAAGGAATTGCGCCGGACAGAATTTTTATGGAGGATAAGTCGGTAAATACCGAGGAAAATCTGAAATTTTCTCTTGAGCTTATAGAGGAACACGGGCTAAACAATAACATTACTATTGTTACTGATGGGTTCCATCAGCTGCGAGCTGATATTATTGCAAAAAGATTTGATGCAGATGCCAATAATATTTCTGCGCCCACCAAGTGGTATCTTCTTCCTACCTATTGGCTAAGGGAATGGTTTGGAAATATGTATTTTATGTTATCGGAGTGAAAAAATGCTTAAATAAGTGCATGACGCTGCCTTTTTTATAAACAGAACGCATATGGAAAGTGTTTACACAAAATTCCGTAAAAATGTACTTTTAGCAGGGATATTGAAGATTTTTTCGGCAATAAATTATAGTTAAAAAAATAATTTTTATATTTTCTGACAAAGAGTTCTTGACAAACCAGTATTTTTGTAGTATAATAAATATGTTCGAGGTGTGGCTCAGTTTGGTAGAGTACTACGTTCGGGACGTAGGGGCCGCAGGTTCAAATCCTGTCACCTCGACCATACTTGTGGAACAAAATAGATGTCCACCCCTCAAACCGCCTAATTAGGCGGTTTGTTGGCATTTTAGGGGCGAAAAATTTATGGTCAAAACCGTGGATGCTTTTTAGGTCTTTTGGCTCAAAAAAGGATTCGAACCGATGCATAGGAAAATTTAGGAGAAATTCAAGGCAGATTTGAGAAGAAAAATCTTAAATCTGCCTTTTTTGATATATAGAAT
>CAJTWQ010000048.1 GCA_910579835.1 uncultured Ruminococcus sp. | reverse complement strand
ACATCACAGGCTGTGCCTGACCGTAAACGGGCATTCCATTCTGATCGTAACCTATAATCTGCGGCTGAATAACCGGAGCAGACTGCGGAGGAATAGCGTTCATCTGCTGCATCTGAGGCATTCCGTTCATTCCAATAGGCTGAGAAATACCTGTCATAGCCGGCATTCCGCCTGTTTGCGGTGCCTGTGGGATCCCGCCCACAGCAGGCTGCTGAGACGGATAGTGAGGCTGCTGCGGAGGCAAACCGCGCATACCTGAGTTTTGAGGCACAGACTGCGGAGGCGTCTGATTCATTGCCGGCAGAGATAGACGGTCAGCATCAAGTTTAGGAATAAAGGGTTCGTCAAAGCTGCTGAAATCAAATTCCTCCTCGTCGCTGTTAAGTTCGTCGGCAGTATAGAAATCCGAAGATGTATCCGACACAGACGCGGAATCACGGATAGTGAAGGTACCGCTGCCGAGGCTGAATTTGCCGGAACTTTGATCCTCCTCCGAATGATAATTTCCCAGATCGACCTGTTCATAATTTATTTCCTGAGGATTTTCAAGATTCATTCCGCATTTTACGCAGAATTTCAGTTTAGGCGGATTTTCATTGCCGCACTGAGGACACGTCATATTATCACTCCCTTGAGAGATAATTGCAGCGAACAAATCTATATTGTTTCGCTTACTATGATTATAGCATCTTATTCGCTTTTTTTCAATAGGGTTCCGGAAATATTGTGAAAAAGGTGATATTTCATGGAGAATAATTGTGCATAATGAATAGACTTACTCGGAAGTTAACGCAGCCAATTTCAGACGTTCCCCCATAAATCCTATATCCATAAGGATTATGGGATATAGGATTAGTGCAAAATGCAGAATTTAAACGCTTTAATAAATGTAAAATTAAGCATGTTTACAAATATCACATTAAACTACTATATTTTTTTGAAATTATGTGTTATAATAATGTTATGTATAATATCTTTGGCAACACCGCACAGAGATTGTGCGGCAGATGCGCAGTCAGATTTTTAGTCAGATTGCATAAATATTCCGCAGGCAGGCTATCACCTGTCAAGGAATTTTTGTGTGATATGACGGAAAATATGCAAGCAGCTGATGTGCAAAGCCGTAAAGCGGTCTTTGTGCGGTATTGCCCTTTGTGTTTATTACGGTAAGGAGATAAAAATGGCTAAGAAGAAACAAAGAATAAGCAAGGAAAAAAGCATACAGCGTACAAAACGCATGACAGAGCTTATTATTTGCGCCGGAATGATCGCCGCTGCGGTTTTTATTATAAACGGAGCAGTGAAGCATTCTCAGACTATAGACAAAACTGATACCGGAGAAAGCATCATTGATGTTGCCGAACCGACAACCGTTTCTTCCGGGGAGACGCAGGATCCTGACAAGGTGATCTATGAATCCTTTATGGCAAATACAAAGGACAAGTACAAGGGAGACCTTATTCTTGTCAACGAGGATCATCAGTATTTCGGCGGCGATGAGGAACTTGTAAGCATAATTGAAAAGAACAATGAAAAGGAAATTACTTTCTTTTCTGCACTTGCAGATCCAAATACTCCGGAGGAGGACGATCTTATTCTGTCGTCCGTGTATGAGCCTATGGAGATAATGATCAAAGATTTCTACAATCTGTACTACAATGGAACTTTAATTATATACGGAGCGTACAGAAGCACTGAACGTCAGCAGCAGATCCTTGACGAAAAAGGCCCTGAAATTGCTGCAAAGCCAGGTTTCAGCGAGCATGAAACGGGATATGCCTTTGATTTCAGCGAAACGGAAAATTATGACTATCAGGGTACCGGAGATTTTGCGTGGCTTAATGAAAACTGCTACAAATACGGCTTTATCGTCCGCTACACGGAGGAAAAGAAAGATATAACGAAAATTGCCGCAGAACCGTGGCACTTCCGTTATGTAGGAATCCCTCATGCTTATTATATTATGAAGAATAATCTTTGTCTGGAGGAATATATAGATCTTCTCAGAGAGAAATATCCGTATGAGGGCGAACATCTGAAGATTACGGACGACGAAAACAGGAGCTATGAAGTCTACTTTGTTCCCTCGGACGACGGAGCTGAAAAGACCACCGTGCCTGTTCCTGCCGGAAAGGAATACGGCATTTCAGGCAACAATATCGACGGTTTTATTGTTACTGTCTATGAAAGCGGCATTCCGAAGATAGAATCAAAGGTAGACGCAGGCAGCGGCGATGATAACAACAGCGATAATGCTGACGATACAATTGATGATACACCAAACGAAGAATAATAAAATATAAGTACATTGCCGTACAGAAGATTATACTGTACGGCAATATTTTTGTTGTTAAAATGGCGAGAATTAAAAAAAATAATATGTAAAAATAATGCAAAGTGCTGAAAATGCATAAATTGCTTGACAAAGCGGCACAATAGTGATAAATTATATTTAGCACTCAAAGACAGAGAGTGCTAAAGCAAAGAAAGGTTGTGATAATTCGTGGACGACAGAAAGCTGAAAATTCTTGCTGCTGTAGTTGACGAGTATGTCAGAACCGGCGAGCCTGTAGGCTCTAAAGCGATTTCCAGAATGGAGCATATAAAAGTCTCCGCAGCTACCATACGCAATGATATGGCGGCTCTGGAACAAATGGGCTATCTGGAGCAGCCTCATACTTCAGCAGGAAGAATTCCTACATTTATGGGATACAGATTGTATATCGACGAGCTTATGACGCTTCCCGAACTTCCAGACGACGAAAAACGCCGTTTGGACGAAATGCTGGGAGGAGAGGACACACCGGAGGAACTTCTTGTGCAGAACGCCGCTGCTGCTCTTACGGAGCTTACTCAGTGTGCGGCTGTAACAGTGAATTCGGCTCCGAGATTTTCAGTGATCTCCAAGGTTGAGGTCATTCCGACAGGAAAGCGGATTTATGTGATTCTTCTTATCACTTCCAGCGGAAGCATTAAGAATAAAGCTTGCCGACTGGAATTTGACCTTAATCACGAGCAGCTTGAATTCTTTACGCATTATATAGAGGAAAATCTCAGCGGAATAACCGTTGACGAGCTTTCGGACGAAATGTTTGATAAAATGGTGGCGGCGCTGAGCACATATATGGTTTCGCTATCTCCCCTTGTCAGAGGAATATGCGAGCTTTCCGAGGATCTTCGCCATCAGGAGCTTACCGTAAGAGGGGGCGAAAAACTTCTCTCCTGCGACGATCTCGACAAAACTGAGGTCGTGAGATTTATCGAGCATAAAAACGATTTTACTGGAATTCTGGAGGACGCTTTCAGCGGGATCCAGGTAAAGTTCGGTTCGGAAAACGACAGTTTTGCCATAGGAAATTCAAGTCTTATAGTCTCCAAATACCGTAAGGGCGGCAGAGACGCCGGTTCCCTCGGCATTATAGGACCTATGAGAATTGATTATAAAAAGATCATCCCTTATGTCGACTACCTGACGCAGAAAATATCAAGCATTATGTCCGGCGATTACAGTACGGACGAGGAAACGGCAGAGCCGGACGGCTTTGTAAATTAGCTTGAAAGGAGCATACCAATGGAAGAAAAAAACTTCACAAATGAAGCCGAAGAATCTGAGATGGAAATCGGTGAGGAGCTGATTCCTGAAAACGCCGCAGAAGATGAGAACGGCAGAACCGACGAGGACGACGCCGTAAGCGAATATAATGACGCCGCTTCTCAGTATGCACAACTGGAGGAAGAACTTCAGGAGGCAAAAGACAAGCATCTGAGAATTCTTGCGGAATATGACAACTACCGCAAAAGGACGGCAAAGGAAAAAACCGAAACTTATCAGAATGCTTCCGTAAAGTGTATTGAAAAGCTTTTGCCGGTGATCGACAGCTTTGAAAGATCTCTTGAAGCCGAATGTACCGATGAGAATTTTAAAAGCGGAATGGCAATGATTTTCGGACAGTTCAAGGATTTTCTCGATAAGATGAACGTTACTGAAATCGAAGCCGCAGGCGCAGAGTTTGACCCGAATTTCCACAATGCAATACAACAGCTGGAGGGAACAGACTACGAGCCGAATCATGTATGCGCCGTATATCAGAAAGGCTATATGCTGGGCGACAAACTTATCCGTCCGGCTATGGTGGCAGTAGCGGTTTAAAAGTAAGCAGATAAATTAAATAACCATATATATCTATTTTAGGAGGAATTTATTATGGGAAAAATTATTGGTATCGACCTTGGTACAACAAACTCATGCGTAGCTGTTATGGAGGGTGGAAACGCCGTTGTTATCCCCAACAGTGAGGGAGCAAGAACTACTCCGTCCGTTGTGGCATTTACCAGCAGCGGCGAGCGTCTCGTAGGTCAGGTGGCTAAGAGACAGGCTATAACAAATCACGATAGAACTATTTCTTCTATCAAGAGACACATGGGTTCTGATTATAAAGTAACTATCGACGGCAAGAATTATACCCCTCAGCAGATTTCCGCAATGACTCTCCAGAAGCTCAAGTCTGATGCAGAGGCATATCTTGGAGAAACTGTAACAGAAGCTGTTATTACTGTTCCGGCTTACTTTACCGACTCCCAGAGACAGGCTACAAAGGACGCAGGACAGATAGCAGGACTTAACGTTAAGCGTATTATCAACGAACCTACAGCCGCAGCTCTTTCTTACGGAATCGACAAAGAAGAGGATCAGACCGTAATGGTTTACGACCTCGGCGGCGGTACGTTTGACGTATCTATCATCGAAATGGGCGAGGATGTTCAGCAGGTGCTTGCAACAGCCGGAAATAACCGTCTGGGCGGCGACGACTTCGATCAGCGCATTATCAACTGGATCGTAGAGGAATTCAAGAAAGCAGAGGGTATCGACCTTTCGCAGGATAAAATGGCTGGTCAGAGACTCAAGGACGCAGCTGAAAAGGCAAAGATCGAGCTTTCATCCAGAACAACGACTCCTATCAACATACCTTTCATCACTGTGGACGCTTCCGGCACGCCGAAGCACCTTGATCTCACTCTTACACAGGCTAAATTCAACGAACTTACAGCCGACCTCGTAGAGGCTACAATGGGTCCTGTACGTCAGGCTCTCAGCGACAGCGGACTTTCCGCTTCTGAACTTGACAAGGTACTCATGGTCGGCGGTTCTTCAAGAATCCCTGCCGTTCAGGACGCTGTAAAGAAGCTTATCGGCAAGGATCCTTTCAAGGGCATTAACCCTGACGAGTGCGTTGCTCTCGGAGCTGCATATCAGGGAGGCATCCTCGGCGGAGAAGTTGAAAACGGACTCCTTCTTCTTGACGTTACTCCTCTTTCTCTCGGTATCGAGACAGCAGGCGGCATTTGTACAAGAATGATTGAGAGAAATACGACCATTCCTACAAAGAAGTCACAGGTTTTCTCCACATATTCCGACAATCAGCCTGCCGTTGACATCAAGGTTCTCCAGGGTGAGCGTGAATTTGCAAAGGATAACAAGATGCTTGGAACATTCCTGCTTGACGGCATTGCTCCTGCGCCCAGAGGAATTCCCCAGATCGAGGTTACTTTCGATATTGACAGAAACGGTATCGTTCATGTTTCCGCTAAGGATCTCGGCACAGGCAAGGAACAGAATATCACTATCACGTCCTCTACAAATATGTCAAAGGACGATATAGACAAGGCTGTCAAGGAAGCCGAGCAGTATGCGGCTGAGGACAAGAAGCGCCGCGAACAGGTAGACAGCAAAAACGAGGCTGAGAATCTGGTATTCCAGTGCGAAAAGGCTCTTGCCGACTTCGGCGATAAGGTTTCTGCCGATGAAAAAGCAAATATTGAGACAAAGTGCGCAGCTCTCAAATCTGCTGTTGAGGCTGAAAATTATGATGAGATAAAGACTCAGAAGGATGATCTCCAGAAAGCTTTCTATGATCTTTCAGCCAAGATCTACCAGCAGACTAACCCCAACGGCGGCGCAGAGGGAATTGATCCTTCTCAGTTTGCCGATATGGCAGGCGGTCAGGCCGACGGCGGAAATGACGACGGCGTTGTTGACGCTGATTTTACAGAGGTTTAAAATAAAAATATCAGGGCGAAAAATTCTTTCGCCCTGATAGTGCTTAACATAACAGCAGCAAATACTTTTGAAAAGGCTTTGCAACGCAGAAGCAGTGACCGAGCCGGCAGGCGGGATTCGAAAAAGTAAAATCTCCCTGAAAAGGTAACTGCTGTTGTGTTGGCAAGCATACATTAAAAATTGCGGAAAAGCCGCAGAACGGAGAAGCAGATGGCTGAAAAAAGAGATTATTATGAAGTGCTCGGAATACAGAAAGGAGCCTCCGAGGATGAAATAAAAAAGGCCTATAAGAAGAAGGCAAGGGAATATCATCCCGATCTTCATCCCGACGACCCCAGCTGTGAGGACAAGATGAAGGAGGTCAACGAAGCATTTGAAGTGCTGAACGATCCTGATAAAAAAGCACGATATGATCAGTTCGGCCATGCTGGAGTTGACCCGAATTATGGCGGAGCTGACGGTGCCGGCGGTTTCGGCGGATTCGGGGATATGGGTGACATTCTGGAAAGCATATTTGGCGGATTCGGTTTCGGCGGCGGTTCAAGCCGCAGCTCTGCGTCGGCAAACGCTCCGAAAAGAGGCGCAGATATTCAGGAATCCGTTACGATCAGCTTTATGGAAGCCTGCAAAGGCACAAAGCAGGAGATAAAGATTAACAGAATGTGCACCTGCGAAGCATGTAAGGGAACCGGCGCAGGCGAGGGAACTACAGCTGAGATCTGTCCTGACTGCCACGGCAGGGGATCTGTGAAAACTTCTCAGAGAACGCCTTTTGGCGCTATTTCATCAACAAAAGTATGTCCGCACTGCAGCGGCAAGGGAAAAATTATACAGAATCCTTGTCCAAGCTGCCGGGGAATCGGAAGGATACGGACGCAGAAAACCGTTTCAGTGGATATACCTGCCGGAATCGGAGACAGACAGACTATGCGGCTCTCCGGACAGGGCGACTGCGGCGTAAACGGCGGTCCGTCCGGAGATCTGATGCTTAATGTCAATGTCAAGAGTCATTCGCTGTTTAAGCGCGACGGATTTGACGTTCACTGCGAAATACCGGTTACTTATGCCGAAGCTGTACTCGGTGCAGAGATCACCGTGCCTACAATTGACGGCGATGTAAAGTATAATATCAGTGAAGGAACCCAGACGGGAACAGTGTTCAGGCTGAAAGGCAAGGGCATCCAGAAGCTTCAGAGAGTGGACAGAGGAAATCAGTATGTCAAGATAAACGTTGAAGTGCCTAAGAATCTGACGAAAAAGCAGAAAGATCTGCTGAAAGCCTTTGAAGATTCTCTGAATGAAAAAAATTATGCTAAACGGCAAAGCTTTTTTGAAAAGCTGAAAAAGAAGTTCGATATATAAAAAAAGGCTGATACAGTGCGTTAAGCATTGCATCAGCCTTAGTTTTTATTCAATATTAACAGAAACCTTGAGATTCTTTTTAGCGGCTCCTGCACGCATAATTGTACGGAGAGCCTTTGCGATCCTGCCCTGCTTGCCGATAACGCGTCCCATATCGTCAGGCGCTACGGTAAGATGAAAAACTATAACGCCCTCTTCATCGGGAGCGTCCTCTGTAATGCTGATAGCAGACTTGTCCTCAACGAGTCCTGCTGCAATAGCATAAAGTAAATCTTTCATAAAAATGTCCTCCATGTGTCTTGCGGAACAGAGGCAGAGACCACAGTCTCTCCTCCGCCGTAGAACAGGTAATTAAAGAACGCCTTCGTTCTTAAGGATGCTCTTTACAGTATCTGTAGGCTGAGCGCCCTTTTTGATCCAGTCCTTAGCCTTGTCAGCGTCAACCTTAACAACAGAAGGATTCTTTGTGGGATCATAGTAACCGATCTCCTCAACGAATCTGCCGTCTCTGGGGTATCTGGAATCAGCAACAACAATACGATAAAAAGGAGCTTTCTTAGCGCCCATTCTTCTGAGTCTGATTTTAACTGCCATTTAAATTCACCTCCGGAAATAATCTGTAGAGCTTGCATTCATAGGTAACATGCAGGAATCTTTGTACATAATCTTCATGCTGACAAGAAAAAATATGCAGAAATTATGATTTACTGCAAACGCTTTTTGACGCAGTTCAGCGTAAAGATCTGCCAAAAAGAATGCGTGTTAACTATGAATACAAGCTCTCTATTCAAGCGGAAACCGCTTTGAAATCTTTAGATAACCTCTATTCTCAGATTGGGGGAAGATTTCCTCCGCCCTTACCCTGCATTTTGTCAAAATTCATGCCTGCAAGCTGTTTTCTTGCCTTACGCAGAGACATTTTATTATTCTTGCCTGTAAAACGCTTCATAACCTGCTGCATCTGATCGAACTGCTTGAGAAGCCTGTTTACGTCCTCCACCTTTGTTCCGGAACCTTTTGCAATACGTCTTTTCCGGGATGGATTAATAATGGACGGCTTTTCACGCTCCGCCTTTGTCATAGATGTAATAATAGCTTCAACTCTGTCAAGCTGACTTTCGTCAATATCCGCGTCCTTGAGCTTATCGCCAACGCCCGGCAGCATTCCTATAATTGACTTCATAGAGCCGAGTTTTTTTATCTGCTTCATCTGATTCAGGAGATCGTCCATATCGAACTTGTTTTCCTTAAATTTTTTTGTAAGCTTTTCGGCCTCTTTCTGAGACATAACGTTCTCTGCCTTTTCAATGAGAGTGAGAACGTCACCCATTCCAAGTATTCTTGAAGCCATTCTTTCCGGATGGAACTGCTCGAAATCATCCAGCTTTTCGCCCATTCCCACATATTTGATAGGCTTTCCCGTAACCGACAGAACGGAAAGCGCGGCGCCTCCCCTGGTATCAGAGTCAAGCTTCGACATGAGAACGCTGGTGATTCCCACTGCTTCGTCAAAGGCTTTGGCAACGTTTACGGCGTCCTGACCTGTCATTGCGTCTACAACGAGCATGATTTCGTCAGGCTGAGTAATTTCCTTTATGTTCACCAGTTCATCCATAAGCTTTTCATCTATATGGAGACGTCCGGCGGTATCTATAATAAGAATGTCGTGACCATAGTCTCTGGCATGAGCAAGAGCCTGTTTAGCGATGATCACAGGATCGATCTGCCCCATTTCAAAAACGGGAACATCGGCTTTCTGTCCCACAACCTGAAGCTGATTTATAGCCGCAGGACGGTAAATATCGCAGGCGGCAAGAAGCGGACGGTGTCCCTCTTTTTTAAGAAGCTTAGCCAGCTTTGCGGAATGGGTCGTCTTACCGGACCCCTGTAGTCCGCACATCATGATTACCGTAGGGGGCTTAGACGAAAAATTAATCCTTGCATTGCTGTTTCCCATAAGAGCGCAAAGCTCTTCATTTACTATTTTTATAACCTGCTGTGCGGGAGTAAGGCTTGTAAGAACATCTTCTCCGACAGCACGTTCCGTAACGCTTTTTACAAATTCCTTAACTACCTTATAACTTACGTCTGCCTCCAGGAGTGCGAGACGAACCTCGCGCATAGCCTCCTTAACGTCGCTTTCCGTAAGCTTGCCTCTTGATTTCAGTTTTTTAAATACGCTGTTAAGTTTTTCGGAAAGTCCTTCAAATGCCATGCCTTTTCCTCCTTTTATGACAGTTTATACTGATTGAAAACACTATATAAGTTCCATTCCTCTGCCGGTTTCTCTGTGTATCAAATCTCTCAGCTTTTTATCGTTAATTTTTTCCGCATAAGCGGCTATATTTCCAAAGCACTCCCTTAACTTTTCAAGCCGCAGGGCGAATCCAAGTTTATCCTCATAGTCCTGAAGAATCCCCTCGGTGCGCCTGATAAGGCTCATGACCGCCTGCCGGGTAATTCCTAAAGGAACACTTATTTCTGCAAGTGAAAGATCCTCACAGTAATAAAGCTCCATAACATTGCGCTGATGCCCGGTAAGCAGATCGCCGTAGCAGTCAAGGAGCATAACAAATTTCAGATCTTTAGCCATATAGACCTCGCTGATGTAATTTAAAAATACTTTACACATTATAACACATACCCTCAGATTTGTCAAGTGCTGCTGTTAAATATATCTATTTTATACAAAACAAATTACTTGTAGCTCTTATTTGTATACTAATCAGCTAATAATTCTCTACTTGATTTAACTTCGGAAATATGATATAATAATATTTACAAATATTTGGAAATATGGAAGGAACAGAATATATGCTTAATGCGGATATAAAGGAATTTGAATTTCCCTCCGAATTTGACGAGCTTCTTATTTCTGCCGTGATAGCCATACCTCCGGGAGAAGTATACGGAACCGTTCAGATAATTCACGGCATGAACGAGTACAAAGAGCGATATTTTCCATTTATGGATTATCTTGCCGAACAAGGCTTTATCACTGTGATTCACGATTGCAGAGGCCACGGAAAAAGCGTCTGCACTGAGGACGATCTCGGATTTATGTTCAAAAACGGCAGTTCGGGCTATATAAGCGATATTGTACAGCTTAACGGCATGATACGCAGCCATTATCCGTCTCTGCCGGTTTTTATGATAGGCTGCGGTATTGGCGGTGCTGGCGCACGCTGCTTTATAAAAGAGCACGACGACGAAATAAACGGACTTATACTTATCGGTTCTCCTATCATGAAGCGTTTTTCCCCGATTCTCCGAAGTATAAATGCCGTTTTGCTGAAAAATCCTGGGAGCCGTTTCCGCAGCGATAAGATCTATGACGCAATAGACAATACACTCGGAAAATTTTTTGAGCAGCCGGATAATTCCTGGCGGTGCAGCGATCCCGACGTTGTGGCTGCTTTTAACGCCGATCCTCTGTGCAGTTATAAATTTACTCTCAACGGTTATGAGGAAATGCTCAGTCTGATGCGGCAGGCAAATTCCGGAGGCGGCTGGGAGATAAAAAATCCATCTCTTCCCGTGAGGTTTATCTCCGGAAAGGATGATCCCTGCATGATCTCCGAACGGCACTTTTCAGGGCTTATAAAAAAACTTGAAAAAAAGGGATACGAGAGTATCTCACACCGAATCTTTGACGGAATGCGCCACGAGGTTCTCAATGAGAAAAACCGCGTCAATGTTTACAAGGACATAGCAAAAACCCTGTTTTCATGGATAGACCGGCTGAATGACGCAGAATAACGCCTTACCGGCATATGAAAGGATAAAATAACATGGATATAAATAAAACTCTTGCAAAGGAATTCGGTCTTAGGCAGGAACAGGTGGACAACACCGTAGAACTTATTGACGACGGCAAAACCATTCCCTTTATTGCCCGTTACCGTAAGGAGCTTACAGGCTCTCTTGACGACCAGATCCTACGTGAGCTTAATGACAGACTTACATATCTCCGTAATCTGGAAAAGCGCAAGGAAGAAATAACGGCGTCCATTTCCGAACAGGAAAAAATGACGCCGGAAATCGAAGCTGCAATCAGCGCCGCTGCGACTCTGGTGGAGGTTGAGGACATATACCGTCCATTCAAACCTAAAAGAAAAACCCGCGCCAGCGTGGCAAGGGAGAGGGGACTTGAACCTCTTGCACAGCTTATTATGGAACAAAACAACTCTGTCAGCCCTGAAAAGGAAGCGGAAGCCTTTGTAAATCCGGATAAAGAAGTTCCTGACGTTCAGGCGGCTGTTCAGGGAGCAATGGATATTATTGCAGAGGATATATCGGACGATGCGGATATTAGAAAGAAACTCCGCGCCCTTGCCGCCGAAAAGGGCGAAATGTCTTCAAAGGCAGTCGATCCGGAAGCTGAAAGCGTTTATACTAACTATTATGAGTATTTAGAACCTGTATCGAAGATCGCAAATCATCGTGTCCTTGCCCTTGACAGAGGAGAAAAGGAGGGATTCCTGAAAGTCTCAGTGAATCTTGACGAAACCGGCGCCACTGATATTATCCTGAGAAAATATATCAGAAACAACAATGCCTGCGGAGAACTTGTCCGCGCCGCTGCCGAGGACAGCTACAAGCGTCTTATATTCCCGTCTGTCGAACGCGAGATACGCTCCGAAATGACCGCTAAGGCCGCTGAAGAATCCATAAAGGTATTCGCTTCAAATCTCCGTCAGCTTCTTTTGCAGCCTCCGCTTAAAAACAGCGTTATTCTAGGACTTGACCCCGGCTACAGAACCGGCTGCAAGGCAGCTGTTATTGATGCTACCGGAAAGGTGCTCGATACGGCAATAATTTACTGCACTCCCGGTCCGAAAACAAATATTGAAGCCTCAAAGCGCACGATAAAGGCTCTTATCCAGAAACACGGCGTAACTACCATTTCCATAGGAAACGGCACTGCGTCCCGAGAAACAGAGGCGTTTACCGCCGAACTTCTTAAAGAGATTCCTCAGAAGCTCAGCTATATGGTAGTCAGCGAAGCGGGAGCTTCCGTTTATTCTGCTTCAAAGCTTGCTGCTGAGGAGTTCCCGGACTACGATGTTTCCCTGAGAAGCGCCGTTTCGATCGCACGCCGTTTGCAGGATCCTCTGGCTGAACTGGTAAAAATTGAACCAAAAGCCATCGGCGTAGGACAGTATCAGCACGATATGCCGCAGGCACGCATGAACGACGCACTTTCCGGAGTTGTCGAGGACTGCGTAAACTCTGTAGGCGTTGATCTTAACACGGCGTCCCATTCCCTGCTTTCGTACATTGCAGGAATCAATTCCGCCGTTGCAAAAAATATTGTTGCATATCGTGAGGAAAACGGATGCTTTACAGACAGAAAAGAACTTCTTAAAGTTCCGAAGCTGGGCAAAAAGGCATTTGAGCAGTGTGCCGGATTCCTCAGAGTCCGCGACGGAAAAAATCCTCTTGACAATACCGCCGTTCATCCCGAAAGCTATAAGGCGGCGTCCTCGCTGCTCAGCGAATGCGGCTTTACCCTTGCGGATATATCCGGAGGCGGCGCTCAAGGCATAAAAGAAAAGGCTGATGCTCTCGGTATCGAGAATATCAGCAAAACCCTTGAAATAGGCGTTCCAACTCTGACTGACATAATCGGGGAGCTTAAAAAGCCCGGCAGAGATCTCCGTGACGAGCTGCCGCCTCCGCTGCTTAGAAGCGGTGATGTCATGGAAATAAAAGATCTCAAACCTGGCATGGAGCTTGTAGGAACCGTCCGCAATATCATAGATTTCGGAATATTTGTGGATATAGGCGTACACGAGGACGGACTGGTGCATATATCACAGATAACCAGTCGATTTATAAAGCATCCTCTTGAAGCGGTCAAGGTCGGCGAAATAGTAAAGGTGCGCGTCCTTGACGTTGACGTAAAGCGCAGCAGAATTTCCCTTACCATGCGCCTTAACGACGAGGAAGAGAAAAAACAGCATCCCAGACCAAGAAAAAAACGTGAGGACAGAAAGCCAAAAGGCTTTGATCCTGCAAAAATTAACAACAGCGCTTTCAGAATCAAAGGAAAATAAAACCGCGCATTTATGACGGAGATTCTTAGAGAATATTACTGTGACTTATCGGGGGAAAACCTTTCTGAGGAAAGGTTATTCCCCCGTACCCCCTTTCCAAAGACTTTTAGCACCAAAATTTTAAGACGGTTTTGCCAAAAAATCTTTTCAACGAGTTTACATAAAGCTGAAATTTTACTCGTTGATCTGATAAATGGCAAAACCGTCTTAAAATTTTGATATTAAAAGTTTTAGGGAGG
>CAJTWQ010000047.1 GCA_910579835.1 uncultured Ruminococcus sp. | reverse complement strand
AGAATATTTTAGTTAGGGGGTGATTTGAAATGAGAAAAGTGCTTATAAAATTGTTCAGTATTATATGGGGTTCGTGGGAATGCCCTAACTGTGGTGACTATGTTAGCTATCAGTATAATACCTGTCCTAATTGTGGATACTGTAATCCTGATTGGGATGATGCATTTTAAAACTTGTATTTATACAAGAAAAGTGCTATAATGCTAAGATTTTGTGTTTATAGGAGATGTGCATGGATTTTCGATCATAATTTTTAAGCTGACAAGGAAAAATTACACAATAATACTTTTGTATTGCAAGTGATTTTAATGTGGTTTGGCGCGAAAATTTGCCGAAAAGATGTGCACATAAGTCTATAAAAACAGATTTTAGTTATTTTTTTGAATTAACATAATCGCAGATGCCTGAATATATTGCAAACGCTACCTTGCTCTGATAGTCGTCTGTTGCCAGCAAGGCTGCTTCGTCGGGATTGGAAAGAAAACCGCATTCAACCATTACGGTGGGATTTTCGCTGTAATAGCAGAGAAAAAGCTCTTTTCCGCATTCCTTTATTTCGCGGGTGTTGTCAGGCTGAATGAATTCCACAAACTTTTTCTGGAGAGAGCGTGCAAGCTCTTCGCTTCCGCTGGTCGTACCGGAGTAGAACATCTGCGCTCCGCTGTATTTAGGATCGTTAAATTGATTTTGGTGAATGGATATGCACACTGCGTTCGGATCGGAGTTAAAAAGTTCCAGCCGGTTATCCATATCGCTGCTTTTCTGATTTGCCAGTCCCTCGATTCCCTTGTCGTGAATGGAAATATCTTCGTCCCTAGTAACACGAACCTGGTAGCCGTTTATCTCCAGCATATCCCGAAGTTTCAGGAGTATATTGAGGTTTATCCCCTTTTCCGGCATTCCGTCGGCAGAGGTGCATCCGCCGTCAAATCCACCGTGTCCTGCATCGAGAATAATGACGGGAGTTTCGTTTTCATAGTCGGTCATGGCTGTCGGTACCGCTCCTGATTCTGCTTTTTTACTTATATGGGAAGCGGCGCCTATTCCTATGGCTGCACAGCAGAATATAACAGCGCCGCCAATGATTCTGCGCTTGATTTTTTTCATAATATCGCTCCTTTGACGCTTTTCTACAATAAAGATATGAAAAAAATCATGGATATATGCACAAGCTCTGACACTATATTGCTCCCCCAATTAACTCTTGAATAATTATATGAAGCTTGGAGAGCAATAGGCAAGGAAGAAAACCGCGGGAATACTGCCGTATTGCAAGGTTTTCTGACGCAGAATTTTACTCTCCAAGCAAAATAGAAAATTCAAGAGTTAATTGGGGGAGCAATAGTATAATTCTCGTTTGAAATCAGAACAGTCCGGAGAAATCCGGACTGTTCTGATTTTGCTATTCTATTACGGCAATTCCGTACAGTATAAAGTTTTTTGAAGAATCTTTCATGGAAACGGAAACGTCAAGTTTTCCGGAATTTGGCTGATAATAGCCGAGATTTCCGTCAAGACCGCCCCATGTCCATGGAAGTCTGCCGTCAACGGTATTTGTCTGACCGTTTACAGTGATATTGACTGCACCCATTGAATCATTATCGTTGGATTGGAACAGCAGCATTATTCCCTTTCCCTCAACGGTGAAAGTAAGGGGATCGTTGCCATTTTTGCTGAACGTAAAGCCGTCTGCGGAATACTGACTGTTATTTGTTCCTGAATTCCAGGAACCTTTTGAAAGATTCTGCATTTCAGATGTTTTAAGAAGCCTTGCCGTTGAATATTCTGTTCCATATACCTGTTTATCTGTTATAGCGAATTCGTCAGAAGTATTCTCGCTGCGGAGAGCCTGACGGTAATAATATCCTATACAGTCTGCTATAAGCTTGTGGCCTCCGTCGCCGGGATGTATTGTATCGCCGCTTCCGTAGTCGCTCCATGACATAGTACCGGATTTCATGGCATTTTGAATAGCGTCTTTGCCGCTGATAAGGGGAAGATCATAGTTTTCAGCGATCTTTGACATCCAGGGCTGGCATGATCCTCCGGATTCTGTGCAGAGAGTGATAAGAATTACCGCCGGTTCATTTTCCTGCAACAGGCATTTTTTTACAAGAGATTCATAGGATTTCTGGAAACGTTCTCCGTCCTGATCGTTTACGGCGAATTCAATAAAGATAATATCGGCATTTTTGGAAAATACATCGTTGTCTGCACGGAGATTTCCAACAACGGAGGAAGTTCCCGCCATGCCGGCATTGATATAGTTTACGTTTCCTCCAAAGGTTTCAGCAAAGTAACTGCACGAAAGATTAGCGTAGCAGTTTGCGTGGGTACTGGATGAACCGCCGGCAGTTATCGAGCCTCCGATGTAAGCAATATTTACATCTCCGCCGCTTTGAGCCTTAGCAATTTTTTCACGGATTCTCTGTGTGTTTCCGACACGGAAGAGGGAGTCTTTGTACATCTGTATGCGCTGCGGCGGATCGGCTTCCTGATAGTTGTCCCAGTCGCCGGAGACCGTCGGAGTATGCGGCGTGAGGATATGCTGTCTGAGCAGTACCATATCAAACGAGTCGATAATTCCGTCTCCGTTCATATCCGCACTGGTCTCAATTTCGTCCGAGCGGCCTAAAATGTAATCCTGGAGAGCTTTAAGATCATCGCTGTTTACTTTTAAATCGCCGTTTGCATCGCCTGTCTTGATAACGGAGGGCGCGCCGGTTACCTTTACAAGATCAAGATAGAAATCTGTAAGAGATTCAGTAGTTTCTACATAAATGACAAGTTCCGATGCACCTTCCGGAACCTTGTATGCATCATTGGAAAGGATCGTCCACTGTCCGTTTTCGGCAATTTTGAGATCTATAGCGTCATAAGCGGTTTCGCCGGAGACGTCCTTGTATTGAAGTGAGAATTTCATCTCAACATCTTCTCCGCTGTCCTGATATACGGCGGCAGAAAGCTTGTATTGATCTCCTGCTTTCATAAATGTGGAAGCGTCTCTTGCCGCTCCGTTCCATACAGCAGTTCTTTCACTGACAAAGAGACTGCATTCATCGGAATATGATTTGTCCGAGGTCCATGCCACCGTATTTCCTCCCCTTGGGGTAAAGGAATCATTAGTTGTTTCAAATTCAGCCGTAAGGAGATTGGCTGCGGAAACCGGAGAAGTATTAGTATCGGCAGCCGACGGTATTGCGGCCATGCATAATACTGCCGCAGAGACAGAGGAGATTCCTTTTTTTATTTTTTGATTCATTTAATTATACTCCTTTTACTATAAAGCAGAGCTTTGAAAAATATTATTTTATTATTAATATTATATCGAGTTTTGTTTAACAAGTCAACATATTTTTTGAATATTTGGTGGATATTATGATGATAAAATCAAAAATCAACAAGACTGCTGTCGATCATTTCCTGTACTGCCAGCATAACGCCGATTTTTCCGCTGGTAAAGGTGATGCCACCCTGCATCCATACGGCGAAAGGCTCCCGTATAGGTGCATCGGCGGAAAGCTCTATGGAAGCGCCATTGGTAAACGCTCCGGCCGCCATGATGACTTTGCTGGAATAGCCAGGCATATCCCATGCTTCGGGAACCACAAAAGAATCTACGGGAGCGCCTTTCTGAATGCCACGGCAGAAAGCTGTAAGATGCTCTTCGTCCCCAAGTTTAACAGCAGTCACAATGTCTCCGTGCTGTTCGTCCTTCCGTGGAGAGCATTCAAATCCAAGAATGGTCATAAGCTCGCTTGCAAAGGCAGAGGTTTTCAGGGCGTTCGCCACTACGTCCGGAGCAAAGAAAAGTCCCAGAAGCATCTCACGGTTCATGCCAAGAGTACAGCCGACTTCTTTGCCCATTCCCACACAGGTAAGACGATAGGAGCAAAGCTCCACAAGATTGGCACGTCCGGCAATATATCCACCTGTACGGGCAATGCCGCCTCCGGCGTTTTTGATAAGAGAGCCGATAATTATATCTGCGCCTGCGGCAGACGGTTCCTGCATTTCGACAAATTCTCCGTAGCAGTTGTCAACCATAATAACAGCGTCCGGATTGCCTTTTCTGACTGCCTCTGCCATTCCGCGTATATCGTCCACAGTGAATGCGCGGCGGAGGGAATATCCTCTGGAACGCTGTATATAGGCAACCTTGGCATCCTTGACCGCAGTGGTTATCGCGTCAAGATCCGGGGTTCCGTCATCTTTAAGGTCAACCTGACCGTAAAGCACACCGTAGTCCATGAGAGAGCCGTTTCCCTTTTCACCGCCGATACCGATAACTTCTTCAAGGGTATCATATGGCTTTCCGGTTATGGAAACAATTTTATCTCCTGTTCTGAGCACTCCGAAAAGAGCGACAGACAGAGCATGAGTTCCCGAAACAAAATTAAAGCGTACCAGAGCGTCTTCCGTTCCGAGAACCTGTGCAAAAACTTTATCAATAGTTTCACGGCCTATATCGCCGTAGCCATATCCGGTTGAACCGTAGAAACACGGTTCGCTGACTTTGTTGTCGGAAAAGGCTTTGAGCACTTTAGCTCCGTTGTATTCGGCGCACCGGTTTATTCGTTCAAATGCTTCAAAGCAGTTATTTTCAGCCTGTTCGGCAAGCTTTAAAAGCTTTGGGTCAAAATTATAAATATCACCAAAATTCATTGTATATCCTTTCTACAGCTGACCTTTGCTCATGCTGTCCTTTTCAATATCAATACGTTCCAGAACAATTTCCTGTCCGGCTTCACGGAAACCGATTTCTTCATAAAAGCTTTTGCGCACATCAAGCGCAAGAAGATAGGCACGCTTATCCAGACCGTTGAAGAATTTCGCCAGCCATTTCAAGAACTCCCTTGCATATCCTCTGCCTCTGGCTGCGGCAGTAGTGGCAACCTGTCCGATAAGAACGGCGCTGCCTATGTCAAACATAACGGAAGCGGTTGTCGAATTGCGATAGGTAAAAACCTTGCTGATACCGTGGCGGCAGCGGTGGGACGTATCTGTATACCACAGCGAAAAATCGGCAATATTTGGGAATCCCTCGCTTAGGATAGCGTAAACGTCCGTCAGCTTCGGGTTAAATTCAACATGCTCCTCGATCGCCTCAAGGGGGGAATCGTCCGGGATAAGCTCAAAAATCGTGCGGTTAAGATGCTGATAGCGTTCAGGGAGGTTTATTTCTTGAATTATACCTCTGTCTCCCTCTATTCTGAACGGCAGATTCATTGATATAAAAAGATTTATTTCCTGATTTGCCTGCAATTTGCCGTCGGTGCAGATTATCAGGGTGGAATTGATAATAAACATGAATCCGCAGCCCGTTTCGTCTGTTATCTTGTAAAAACGGCAGAATTCGTAATTAGGGCCGTAGGCTTTCATATACGACAGCATTTTCTTGCCGGACAGGGTTTTCATCAGCAGATTACGATTAAGCTCATGTTCGTGTTCGATAAGTTTTATCATAGCTCACAAATCCTCTTTGCAAGTTTTTCCGTGAGATTCAGCATATTTTCAAGGTCGCTCCACTGAATAACGCAGCTTGGGGAGTGAAGGTATCTGCACGGCACAGAGACGGCTATAGTGCGTACTCCTCTCCGGCTTGTGTGGATCGCTCCGGCATCGTTTCCGCCTGCGATCATGGTCTTGGTCTGACAGAGAAATCCTCCTTCGGCGGAAATATCAAACGCCAGCCGGTAAAGTTCCTTATCGTAAACAGTACTTCTGTCCATAAAGGAAACCACAGGGCCGCCGCCGAGGGTGCAGACGCGCTTTGCACCGGAAACTCCGTCAATATCTGCGGCGGTGGTGGCTTCCAGAACCACGGCAAAATCCGGATTTACAGAATAAGCCGATACCCTTGCCCCTCTGAGTCCGATTTCTTCCTGAACGTTGAAAACAAAATGTGCGTCATATTCAAGCTCGCTGAGGATCATTTTAATCATTACGGCACATCCGGCACGATCGTCAATTGCCTTTGATTTAATGCGCTTTTCTCCCAGCAAAGTAAATTCGGAATCAAAATAAACACAGTCTCCGAGGGAAACGTATTTTTCCGCCTCTTCTCTATTATTTGCTCCTATATCAATATAAAGGCTGCTCATTGCCGGAGCCTTTTCACGCTGCTCCTTGGAAAGATTATGGACAGCGGTTGAGCCGATAACGCCGTTTATCAAATTTTTACCCACACGAACCTGACGACCTATAACCACTGACGGATCAACTCCGCCGACTTCTCCAAAAGTCAGTGTGCCGTCCTGACGCAGCGAAGTCACAATGAATCCTACTTCGTCCATGTGTGCGCATATCATAAGCTTTTTGTCCGGAGTTTTTTTCCCCTTTTTAAAGCATATGAGATTCCCCAGTGCATCCGTGCGGTATTCGCAGTGTCCCTCAATTTTTTCAATTATTTTTTTTCTGACGGCTGATTCATCGCCGGAAACCCCGTCAGTGAGGCAAAGTTCCTTGAGTAATTCTTTCATTTCCGTAAACCTCCTTAAACTATAAATGCTGCAAGAAGCTCGCCTGTGAGTCTTACATCTTCAATGTCGATGACTTCGGCGGGGGTATGCATATTTCTAAGCGGAACAGACAGCGTACAAACCTCTGCACCGTCCCTGCTGACGGAATACTGGTCTGCATTTGTGGATGTGAGATCGTTCATTACTTCGATCTGGTAACGCAGATGAGCAGATTCGGCTGCTGCTGTAAGCTCGTTGAATATACGTCTTGAAAGGCAGGGGGATATACCTATCATGGGGCCTTTTCCAAGATCGCCGCATTTCAGCCTGTCCTCACCCTCGGCATAGGCAAAGCTTACATCAACGGCAATGGCAATATCCGGATTCGTTTCGTAGGCTCCGAGTTTGGCGCCTCGTTCTCCCAGTTCCTCCTGCGTCGAAAAAACAACGGTAACGTTGTATTTAGCAGAGGTATCACCGATAAGTTCAAGGGCGTAGAGGATAGCGGCAATTCCGCAGCGGTCGTCAAGCGCGCCGGCAGTGATGCGTGAACCGATAAGACTGCGGCATTTTACGTCAAATGTTATGGCATCTCCGGGAGAGACGATCTGTTCAAGCTCTTCTTTCGCAAGTCCGGTATCAATTGCAGCTTCCTCAAAGGAGATCACCTTGCTGTCACCGGCTGAAAGATGCGGCGGAACAGAGCATACGATTCCGGGAATATCAGTTTTTCCGTGTATAATTACGGGCTGTGCCGGCAGCAGACGGCGGTCGATCCCGCCAAGATTTCCGATTTTTATAAAACCGTCGCTGGTGATATGCGTCACAATCATGCCGATCTGGTCGATATGTGCGTCCAGTACAAGAGATGGGAGTCCGATGCGGAATTTTCCGAGATGTCCGATAACGTTTCCTTTTATTATTTCTGCGTCGGGGCAGTATTTTTTCAGCATATTAAGAGCAATTACGGCTGCGTGAGTTTCGCTTCCGGATGCTCCGTCCGCTTCGGCAAGGGCCGTTATAATTTGTTTTATATCCATTGTTTTTTCCTTTCAAAATAATTCCTTATTTGATGTATCAACTAACCCTTGAATTTTTTCATTTAGTTCTTCGCATAAATTATTCAGGAGTCAGATGCCCCATTAATATTATATCAGATTTTCAGATATATTTCAAGAGCAATGAAAAATAACGACTCTGCCTTACCATAAAGCAGAGCCGTTTGTATTATGAGTTCATTTCAGTTTTAATGCTGTCAAATTCCTCTGTAATTTCCTTTTCAGGAGCAGCAGTTGCAAGGGAAACAATAATGATAGCAATGAGCGCTGCAATAAACGCAGGGAGAAGCTCATAAATTGCAAAAACGCCGCCGAGTTTGCTAATGCCGAATTTCCATGCGAATACCATGACTGCACCGACGCCAATTCCGGCAACCGCGCCGTATTTATTGGAACGCTTCCAGAAAAGAGCTGTGAGCATTACAGGACCAAAGGTTGCGCCGAAGCCTGCCCAGGCAAAGGAAACAATTTCAAAAACAGAGCTGTTTTCATCCCATGCGATAGCAACGCCAAGTACGGCGATTATAACAAGTACGGCTCTTGCCACAAGCATGGACTGCTTGTCCGAAAGCTTTATTCCGAAAACGCCTTTCAGAATATTTTCGGACATACTTGAGGATGCAGCTAAAAGCTGCGAGTCGGAGGTGGACATGGTACATGCCAGAATTCCGGCAAATACAAGACCGGCAATAATAGCAAGACCGACATGGTTGTCAGCCATGAACCGAGCCATTTTTATGATGATCTGCTGTGAATTGTCGGAATTAAGCGCATCAATTTTACCTGCTTTGGCAATTGCATTTCCGATAAATCCAATGAAAATCGCAATAGCCATTGAAATAACTACCCATACGGAGGCAATTCTTCTTGAGGTTTTAATTTTGTTTTTGTCCTTGATGGCCATAAAGCGGAGGAGAATATGTGGCATTCCGAAGTACCCAAGTCCCCAGGCTAAGAGAGAAGCTATAGTCAGGAGAGAATATTTTTCGGAGGAACCTGCTTCTCCGGCTTTTTCGGGAAGGACGTGGATGTGATCCAGAGAAAAATAGCCAGGTATATCTTTTGCATTGTCAATAACCTCACTGAATCCGCCTGCGGTATGAACGCCGAATCCGACGATGCTTATGAGGGCAAGAGTCATAACGATACTCTGTATGAGATCGGTGAAGCTTGCAGCCATAAAGCCGCCTGTACAGGTGTATGCAATGATGATAACGGCGGAAAAGATCATGGCAAGGTGATAGTCCCAGCCGAAAAGCTGACTGAAAAGCGTTCCGCATGCAGCAAATCCGGAGCTTGTGTAAGGAACGAAGAAAATAAGAATAATGAGAGCCGTTGCGCCCATAAGAACTTTTTTATTGTCCCGGTATCGGTTTGAGAAAAAGTCGGGGATAGTTATAGCTCCGCAGCGGTTGGAGTAAACTCTCAGCCTTTTTGCCACGATAAGCCAGTTAAGGTATGTACCGACAGCCAGACCGATAGCTGTCCATCCTGCCTCAGCGCCTCCGGTCAGGTATGCTACTCCGGGAAGTCCCATAAGGAGCCAGCTGCTCATATCCGAGGCTTCGGCGCTCATTGCCGTTACTATAGGCCCAAGCTTTCTTCCGCCGAGATAGAAGTCTCCGACGCTGGAATTCTTTCTGGAAAAAGAGATTCCGATGATTATCATCATAGCCATATAAGCGATAATGGTAATCATAATGATGATTGTTGATGTGCTCATGATAAACTCCTTTGCATATTTCTATAAGTAATTAATATTATACACTATAATTCATGATTCGTCAATATTTTTTGGAAAATAATTTCATATATGCACTTGACAAATGCCGGTAAATAGTGTATAGTATATTTGTATAATTGTATCCGGATAATGTTCCGGGGTTCAGAGAGGGGTATGCAAATTGAAATTCAAGAAAATGACTGCCGCAATGACATCAATATTGTCAGCAGCGGCTATTACAGCAGGAATGGCTGCTTATTTGCCGGCAAACGGCGAAAATTCAAAAGCGCCTGCGGCACAGGAAGCGGAATCCGACATAAATTACGCTGAAGCGCTCCAGAAGTCCATGTTCTTTTATGAAGTACAGCAGGCAGGAAAGCTTCCGGAATGGAATCAGGTTTCATGGCGAGCCGATTCCATGATAAAGGAGGACGGTACGCCCTCCGATATTATCGACGGAGGCTGGTTCGACGCAGGAGATCATCTCAAATTTGCTCTGACCAACGCCTATACGGCCTCTGTACTCTCATGGGGACTTATTGAGTATAAGGACGCGGTCAAGAAAGCAGGACTTTACGACCTGTATCTGCGCAATCTCAAATGGGGCCTTGATTATGTTGCCGCCTGCGACAAGGGTGACAAGGTTATCGGCACGATCGGCGAGGACGGATTCGACCATGTATGGTACGGAAGTCCCGAGGTATATATAAGGAAATTCAATCTCAAAAACGAGACGGAGGAAAGACCCTACGACGAGATCACCAACTGTACCACCATTGCAGAAATGGCAGCGGCTATGGCAGGCGGATATATCGTATTCAAGGATGAGGATCCTGCCGCCGCAAAGGAATATCTCAAACATGCCGAAAGTCTCTTTAAGCTTGCAAATGACGTGTGGGCTGAAAAAGGAGACGAAGCCAACGACGATCAGGGCAAACAGGGAAAATATTACAACACAAAGAACAATCAGGGAACGGACAACTTCGTTGATGAGCTTATGTATGCTGCAAACTGGATGTACATGGCTACGGGAGATAAGTCCTACCTCGATTTGTGTGAAGAAAAGTATATTCCGATCTTCCCCAAGGAATCTCAGTCCACTGATTGGAAATATTCATGGTGTTTCTGCTGGGATGATACAACGCAGGCTGCTGCTCTCCTCTATGCCATAAATACCGGTAAGCAGGAGTGGATCGACCATGTTTCCCACCACCTTGATTATATGATCGGCGGTTATAACGGCAGAAAGCCTGTAGGCGGCTGGACTCCTGACGGTATGACCGTTGTTGACGGTGCAGGCTGGGGAACTCTCAGATATACGGAAAATGCGGCGTGGCTTGCAAAGCTTTCCTGCGATACGATCTTCAAGGATGATCCCGCTCTTTGCGACAAATACAATACATGGGCAAAGAAAATGATGGATTATGCTTTCGGTGACAATGATCTCGGTCTAAGCTACGTTGTCGGCATGGGCGAGAAGAATCCCGTAAACATCCACCACAGAGGAGCTTCGGGAATCCATGATGATCACTGGAATTCACTGGGCTGCGAGCCTGACGATACCGACTGGCAGACAGAGTACGCTCACGTTCTTTACGGAGCTTTGGAAGGCGGTCCCAATCCCGACGGCTCATTTAAAGATGATAACGGTTCGTATGTAAATACCGAGGTGGCTATAGACTACAACGCAGGATATACGGCTTGTCTTTGCGCTATGATTGACGACTACGGCGGAGAGATACTCGCCGACTTCCCGCAGCCTGAGAAACCGAAGTGGGCAGAATGGCAGATTGGCGCTACTCTCAACGGCAGCGGCAACAGCTACAGCGAGATAAAAGTCTGGGCAATGAATCATACTGCATGGCCGGCCCGTGTGGCAAAGGACGTCAAGTTTCGTTATTATTTCGATGTTTCCGAAGTGCTTGCGGCAGGGCTTACCATTGACGACATAAGCGTTAAGATCGGCTCTCAGCAGTATCAGGAGGGACAGCAGGGCTATGCGACCACATCAGGCAAGCCTATTAAATATGAAGGCGATCCTACCGGAAATACTTACTACGCTGAAATTGCCTTTGAGGACGGCAGAGCTATCATGCCTACAGGTCAGAGTGAATTCAGATGCGAGGTACAGTTCAGAGTTTCTATCCCCGACGCAATTGATGGTAAGTCTACGGAAGGAGCTTGGGATCCCTCGAACGACTGGTCATTTGAAGGAGTACAGAGCGGCATCAATCTCAGTGCATCGTCCTACAAGGCGGCTCTTAATGAGCATATCACCATGTATGTAAACGATATTCTTGTATGGGGAACGGAGCCTGACGGTACAACGGCTGTTCCCGGAGCCGATCTTGATCAGCCTATTCCAGATGTTTTGTGGGGCGACGCTAACTGCAACGGAGAGGTACGTCTCAATGACGCCGTGCTTGTTATGCAGGCTATCGGAAATCCCGATGTTTACGGCGTGAACGGCACAGATAAATCTCATATTACGGAAACTGGCATGAAAAACGGAGATGTTTCCAACAACGGTGACGGTCTTACTAATATGGATGCGCTTGTGATTCAAAAGTATCTTATTGGTCTTGTTACAAAGCTTCCTGAAAGTTGATTTAATTAATTCATATATGATTAATAAGAGGGCTTCTTGTGCCCTCTTATTTTTTGAATTATTTGTCATTGTGCACAATTTAATTGATATGTCATTGGAATAATGCACGAAATTCCAGAAAAGCTATTTACTTTTTTTTTAGGATATAATATAATAAGATTGATGAAAAGCAGGTGAGTGCAATTTCGCCTTTCAGGCACTCTTTTCATCTTGTACCATAAACGCTATAATCGCAGTGTATGCACTGGCGCTGCGTTATAAAAATATTTTAAATTTATTGGGAGGGTATATAAATGCACAAAAAATCAAAAGTTGCAAAGGCAATTGCCGCCAGTCTCATGGCTGTAACTATGATTGCGCCTTCTGTTGCTACTGTTGCTCCTATGAGCGCATCAGCAGGACAGGTTCTCGGTGAAACATCATTTACAAATAAGGCGCTGCCTTGGCACACATGTGAAACATCGCCTGCTAAGCAGGACTTCAGACTTGAAGACGAAGCATTCCACATTACAGTAAAGGTTCCGGAGGGCGGCGAAAAGTCCAAGTGGGATCTTCAGTTCCGTCACAGAAATCTCAACTTTAAGGCAGGTCATGTTTACAAAGTAAGCTTTAAAGCGAAGGCAAAGAGAAACGGCATGGAACTTTGTTCCAAGATCGGTGAGATCGGCGGAACAATGGAAGAATATTTCGAACTTGACGGAAATTCAAAAGATATGCACATGGGACCTCACATGGGCGGTCAGTGGGGAAGCCCTGTTAAGCTGACTACCGAATATCAGGAGTTCTCTGGTACTTTTACACCTACCAAGGATCTTGAAGGTATGGAGTGGACGTTCCACTACGCTAAAGACTCCAACGGCTTCGGCGGCAACGCTCAGGCAGGCGACGAGCTTTGGTTTGACGATATGTCCATCGTTTGTACGACCTGCGATGACTGCGATGCAGATCCTTCTAACTCATTCGGCGCAACAAACCGTGATTACGGCGCTAACTTTTCAGAGGAAGCAAAGAGTCAGGTTCTCAAGGACGGCAAGTCTGTTAACTTCGTTTCTGTAAACCAGGTTGGTTACTATTCAAATCTGGCTAAGGTCGCTGTTCTCGGTGATAACCAGGGCGATGTTCTGCCTAACGCTACAAAGATCAATCTTAGCGGCACATATAAATTTGACGTATGCGACGCTTCTACAGGCAAGGCTGTATGGACAGGAACATCTACTGCTCCTGAGAAAGATGGGGATTCTGCCGACAGCGTTTGCAAGCTCGATTTCTCTGAGTTCGAGACTCCCGGCAGATATTATATCCAGATCCAGGGAGAGGACTGGAGATCTTTCGAGTTCAATATCGGCGACAACATCTACTATGATGAGAGCCACAACATTCTTACAAATGCAATGAACTACTTCTATCAGAACCGTTCCGGTATTGATATTGAAGATAAATACTGTACATCAGGCGGTTCTGACGGCAAGGGTACAGGAATGGGTCATAAGGGCGGTCATAAGAACGATACGGCTTCAATTCAGAAGATCTGGAAGAACGAGTATTCTTCCCAAGATGAGGCAACCGGTACTTACAAGTCCGGTACGCTTACTGCTAACGGCGGTTGGTACGATGCTGGAGACCATGGTAAGTACGTTGTTAACGGCGGTATTTCTATCTGGACTCTCCAGAATATGTACGAGAGAGCTATCAAGCAGGAAGACTATAAAGGAAAGTTTGATGACGATTCTGGTATTGTTGTAATTCCTGAAAATGGAAATAAGATTCCTGACGTTCTTGACGAAGCAGCCGTTGAACTTGACTGGATCGCTCAGATGAAGGTCGTTTCCAGCGACAGCGCATGGGGTAAGTACGACGGTCTCTATTATCACAAGCTCCACGACCATAAGTGGACAGGACTTGCTACAAGACCTTGGGACTATGAAACAGAATGGGAAACTACTCGTATCGTAAAGCCTCCGACGTTTGCCGCTACACTTAACTATTCCGCATGTGCAGGTCAGGCTGCAAGACTTTGGAATGAGTTTGACAGCTCTAAGGCTGAAAATTACCTCACAACAGCTGTTGATGCATTCAAGGCATATAAAAAGCACTACTATCCTTATGATTCTACAAAGACAACACATCCTACACTGAATTGTGAATGCTGCAAGGAAGAGATCAGAGAGGATTCACTCTATGCTCCTATGTGGCAGGCAAAGGGCGGCGGACCTTACGGCGATAACAATGTATTGGACGACGCATACTGGGCAGCTTGCGAGATCTACCTTTCTGCTAAGGCTATGGGCAAGGATGACATTGCAGCAGAGTTCAAGACAATCATTGACGAGTCTGATTACGCTTATAAGTGTGAGACAAGAATGGTCGGTGGTGAAAACAAGGACGGTTCTTATACATCCTTTAACTGGGGAAATACTGCTTCCGCAGGTACTCTCTCACTGGCTCTCCACAGTGATCTTCTCTCAGCAGATGAGCTTTCAAAGGTTCAGTCCGCTATCAAGAAAGCTGCTGATGAGTATATTGCGATTGAGAATGAGCAAGGCTACGGCATACCTTATAAGGCTCCCGAAGAAGCTTACAATGACCCGAACAACCTCGATCCTGATATTTGGATCAAGGGCTATGAGTGGGGTTCAAACTCAATGGTAATCAATAACGCTATCGTTATGGCTTACGCTTACGATATCGACAAAGACATTAAGTACATGAACGGTGTATCTAAGGCTCTTGACTACCTCTTCGGTACAAACCCGCTTTCATTCTCCTTTGTAACCGGCTACGGTACTTACATGGAGAAGAATCCTCACCACAGATATTGGTCTTACGAGCTTGACAAGACTCTGCCTATGGCTCCTGATGGAATCCTTTCCGGCGGTCCTAACGCAGGTCTCCAGGATCCTTATGTTCGTGCTCTTGCTTTCGTTCCCGGCGATCCTGAGAATCCGTCGCAGAGATGCTTCGTTGACTCAATTGAAGCATGGTCTACAAACGAGGTTACTATCAACTGGAACGCTCCTCTTGCTTGGATTGCATCATTCATGCAGGATGAGGCTGCTAAGGCAACCGGAGAGATTGATCCTCCAGAAGATGATATTATCTGGGGCGATGCAAACTGCAACGGTGAAGTTCGTCTGAACGATG
>CAJTWQ010000046.1 GCA_910579835.1 uncultured Ruminococcus sp. | reverse complement strand
GCCGCTAAGTCTTGATTTTTCAAGGGTTCGCGGCATTTTTGCTGTCGGGGGAAGCTCACATATACACTCAAAAGTTTTTAGGTTTTCTCGCTCAAAGGTAGTACGAAAGTAGTAAAACATCGTCCTGCCTATGCTGCCAGCCGTTCCATTTCAGCCCTTTGCGGAAGCGTAGGTTGCGTGTGCGTAATAGTTCAGCGTCATGGTGATATAAATTCCGGTTTTAAAGGCAAAAACGGCATCAAAGCTGCTTCCTCCGGCAAATATATGGGAAACCGGATCTCCAGACTCGCTAAGAGAGAGGATTTGGTCCCCTGCAAGCAGACAAGTATTTTTTCCGCTGTTTCCCTGGCAGATAAACTCGCCTCCGGAGGCAACGCCCAGATTTCCCCAGACCTCAAAACCGAAACGGCTGTATTCCTCTGCATTTCCATCGCTTTTCCCCACAGAATACATACCGCCGCACCAGATATAAAAACTTTCTCCGCAAATTGCAAAATCCTGTATTTCCGCTTTGTCCAACCCGGTTATTTCTGCTTCCGAAACAACCTTTCCCTCTGCATTAAACTCATATATGGTATGAAAATATTCTGCACATCTCTCATAAGCAGCACGGTCGAAATCCTCCGGATTACGCTCTGGATCAAGATAATTATACGGCGGATAATCTCCATGAGTGATTTCCGTAACCGCAGCATAAACCGTTCGTCAGAATCACAGGCAAAGCACACGAAGATCTCAGCATTATCACGAAATTCCATGCCCGTATTGCAGATAGTGTATTTGTCAAAATCCTCTCCGACAGTAAAAAACTCCGGAACAATGTTTTCAGCAGACCTGAACGCTGCAATATATCTACCATCTGCAAGAGGAGCCGCCGCAAGCGCATCTCCCGATTCATATGGCGTTGTCAACTCCTTGAGATGATAATCTGCATCGGAAACCAAAAGCTCCGTTTTTTGAGCCGAAGCATTTCTCCCAACTGAGCTTTTACTTATTTTTTGCATGATACCGCCGAAAACACCATGCACAGCGATAAAATAAATATTGATATTCGTTTCATTTCTTTACTCCTTTCAAAGTCGTGTCATTATATACACGTTTGAAAGGAGAAAAAGGTCAATTCCAGTCTCAGACCGGAACTGACCTGCAAAAAACAGCTTGATTCCTACATAGCGTCAGAAAACAGCCTTTTTTATCATGGCAAGCTCTTCAAGAGAGATACAGTTCAAAAACTTATCATTATCTATCGCTGCCAATATTTCATCAATTTCCGCCCAGCACACCTCTGAAACCTCGTCCTCGGATATAACGAGACTGTCAGCGTCAATATTTTCGCTGTAGACGTACACAGCTGCAAGCTCGTTATCGTTAACTGCACCGCAGCGGCAGGAATTACGATGTACGCCGATAAAGGACAGCTTTTCGCGCTTAATCACAAGTCCGAGTTCTTCGTAAGCCTCTCTCACAGCCGTTTTTCCCGGCTCAGTTCCCTGAACAATATGTCCGGCAACGGAAACGTCATAGCATCCGGGATTTATAAGCTTACTGCCGGAACGTTTCTGCAAAAGAACATATATCCCCATGTCTTTCCGTCTGATGATCCACACATGAACAACGGCATGAAGATCGCCGTCACGGTGAATAAGCGAACGCGGCTTGCTTTTCTGGGTCAGCCTCTCGCTCTCGTCAAGAAGATTAAGAAACTCATCGGTGATAAATTTGGCTGTCAAGTCTGTTTTTCCTCCTGTACACGTCTGAAAAATATCCAGAATCTCATCTGCCGTAGTATTGGAGATATTTTCATCAGAAATATATAGACGGTATTCTACAGGAGCTTTCCTGCAATTTATAGAGCGCTTCAGGGTTTCCCTGTCCAAAACTGCCGGATCTCCAAGTTTTTCAGATATTTCTTTGTAAAGCTCTTCTGCTGATGCAAGCTTGTTCAGATAAATTTCAATAATATCCATCTCTGCTAAACGCCTCTTATTTATACTTATAGTTTTATTCGAACACGCATTTCCATACCGTAATAAATGGTATTTCCTGCATTTCGTGGTATATTATATACCTCCGGAAATAAAATGTCAATACCTCTGAGAAATATTTAATATTTATCTATATTTTATCCTTGACAAAATCGTGGTAAGCATATATAATTAAGGTATAAAAGTATGCGGAGCATAGACTTCTCTGCATCAGGTCTGTTCTGAAAGCCTGCCCGTACCGGGTATGTATACGGACAGGTTCTGAGATATAAATACAAGGGAGGAATTTTCAATGAAAAACAATCTGAAAAGATCGACCGCCGCAGTATCGGCTGCTGCTATGGCTGCTGTAATGACAGCGGCATCAGGCTCGTTTACATCAACCGCTGAAACAGAAATGACAGTTTTCCCCTATACAATAGAGGGCGAGGACATGAATGACGCAGCATTGTGGGATAAAATCTATACCGACGAATTTCCGGGATTTTCAGGCAAGGGGTTTACCTACATCACTGGAAGTCCGGTTTCTTTCAATATTACCGTTCCGGAAGACGGAATGTATCAGGTAAGCGCACGCTGCGTACAGATTCTTGATAAAGGAGGGCGTCAGCAGACTATTTCTGTAAACGGAGTGGAATACTCTCTGACCGTTCCGTATTACGATAAGTGGACAGATGTTGATATGGGCGTTATCCGCCTGAAAAAGGGAACAAACGAAATTGCTTTCTTGAATAAATACGGCTATCTTGCTATTGACACAGTAACCGTCAAGGAAGCCGTTTTTCCTGATGTTACTCAGGCCGATTCCGTTCCATGCGATCCAAAGGCTACTGCCGAAACCAAAGCACTTATGAAATATCTTCACAGCGTTTACGGAAAGAATATCATTTCCGGACAGCAGGAGATCTATGGAGGCGGTCACGTTGTTCAGACCACTATTAGATACGACAAAGAAAAGGATATATGTATAGACAGCGACGGAAATGAATATACTATTGACCGTGAAAGCACCGGCACTGATAAAGACGGCAACATGTTCTACTGGCACTGCACCGGCGAGGACGGACGTATATATACCTATGATGAACAGAACCGCAGCTACAAATATGATTACTACGATCAGGAATTTGATTGGATTGCCGACCTTACCGGAAAATATCCGGCAATCAGAGGCTTTGATTTCATGAATTACAATCCTCTTTACGGCTGGGATGACGGTACAACACAGCGTATTATCGACTGGGTCAAAAATCGCGGGGGCATCGCTACTGCCTGCTGGCACATAAATCTTCCCACTGATTTTGAAAACTACACGCCTGGAGACGCCGTTGACTGGTCGGTATGTTCCTATAAGCCGAATAAACAGTTTAAGATCGCCAATGCCGTTAAAGAAGGAACAAAGGAAAACGAGTATCTTAATCTGGCTATTGAAGATTTGGCTGAACAGTTCAAGATATTGCAGGACAACAATGTGCCTGTAATGTTCAGACCTTTCCACGAGGCAGAGGGAAATCCAAGCACAACATCAGACCCCGTTGACGGTTCCGGAGCTTGGTTCTGGTGGTCGCAGGATGGTGCAAACGATTACAAAGAACTGTGGAAATATCTCTACGATCAGCTTACAAACAAGTACAATCTTCATAACATTATTTGGGAGAATAACCTGTATGCGTGGTCTGACGCTTCGGGAGAGTGGTATCCAGGCGATGACTACGTTGATATTGTAGGCTGGGATAAATATGATACCCAGTATAACCGTCACGACGGTCTTACAAGCGGTCCTAACGAGGACTGCAACAGCAATATCTACTGGGCAATCAACGGATATACCAACTGCAAAAAGATGAACGCCATTACCGAAAACAGCACTATCCCCAGCATAAGCAATCTTCTTACTGAAAAGGCTTCATGGCTTTATTTCTGCACATGGTATGACAACGGACAGGACAACTTTATCTCTGGTGATAATTTCAATGATCCGGACAAAGTAAAGGAAATGTACCAGAGCGACTACTGTATCACCCTCGACAAGCTTCCGAATAACCTGTACAGCAGCGAAGAAATCCTCCCCAAATGGGGTGACGCCAACTGCAACGGAGAAGTCCGCCTTAACGACGCCGTACTTGTCATGCAGGCTATCGGAAATCCCGACGTATACGGCATAAACGGCACGGATAAATCCCACATCACAGAAAAGGGAATAAAAAACGGCGATGTTTCCGGCAACGGAGACGGTCTTACAAACATGGACGCTCTCGCAATACAAAAATATCTTATCGGACTTATTGATAAGCTTCCGGAAACTGAGCAATAAGTATTTTTTGTGAATATGTACAAATGCAACTAAAATTTAAACCAAATTGTTATATCTTGTGCACAATCCAGATTTTCAAAACAATATAAAATTATATTTTCTCTTGACTTTTCACATGATCTGGTATACAATATAAATTGAATACGATGTCCACAGATGAATACAATTTCCAGGAGAGTGTTAAAAATGAGCAAGGTCAGAAATTTTTTTGCCAGCCTTAACAAATCAACTAAAATCACACTTATATCCTGCGGCTGCTTTGTAGCATTAACCGTGGTAATACTTGGCTTCTTCGTACTGTTCCCGATCTCGCCAAGTGAAACTATCCAGCAAAAATACGGCCGTGAGGCCAAAGCTTCAAAAAGTACAGAATCGGCGCAGACGGTTACAACCCAGCCGGCAAACGATGAATCATTCGTTGGATCAAAAGGAACAGCCGTTTCCGGAATCGTTACGACTACACGCATGACAAGAAAAAAGAATTTCTCAGTTACCGTTACTACCGGCGACGGTTTCTACTCCGGCGGAAGAATTCCCACAGGCGGCGATCCTAATGAAAATAATTATCCTCCCGATGAACCTACAGACCCGATTGACTATCCAATCCCTCCGGAACCTACGGATTATCCACCGTACCCGACAGAATATCCCACAGATGTTCCTCAGCCGCCTACAGATATACCGCCAGTGACAGATCCTCCTCCAGCTACCGATCCACCGCCGACTGATCCTCCTCCGGCTACCGATCCTCCACCGACTGATGCACCCCCAGAAGCGCAAAACTGGTAAAAAAAGCACCCGAACCTGAAAAGCTCAGGACGGGTGCTTTTTATATTGCAAATAATATGTTATTTTATGAACTTATTTTTTTTATAAATAAAGTTAAGCCCTTTAATAAGCAAATTGCTGTCAAGAATAATATTGCGGCGGCAAAGCGGCACCACAAGCTCTGAAAGTCCGCCGGTTGCTACTGCTGTGCATTCCTCGCCAAGTTCTTCTTCCATCCGCTGAATAATGCCGTCCAAGGCACAGGCATTGGAATAAAGCATTCCGCTCTTCATGCAGTCGATAGTATTAGTACCAATAATATGTCCAGGATCCTCAAAATTTATCTTTGGCAGCTGCGCTGTTCTCGATATAAGAGCATCGGCGGCCACCCCCATGCCAGTCATGATAATTCCGCCCCTGTAGCCTTTGTTTTTGTCAATTACAGAGATCGTGGTAGCAGTTCCCATATCTATAATAATAAGCGGCGCTTTATAAAGATTTATCGCTGCAACAGCATCAGCAACCTGGTCGCTACCCAGCTGCGCCGGATTGTCAATAAGTATGTTCAATCCGGTTTTCACACCCGGTCCTGCCTGCATTATATCAGTATTAAAAAGTTTTTTAACAGCCGATTTTACGGTACTTGTTACCGAGGGAACTACGGAGGACATAACCGCATCGTGAACGACAGATGTATCCATTCTGTTCATTTCAAACAGACTTTTCATCAAAGAGGCATATTCGGCAGAAGTAGCGTTGTGATTGGTAGAGATGCGCTCAAAAAGCACAACTTCATCATTTTCATTCACGCAGCCAAAAACTATATTTGTGTTTCCTATATCTACAGCTAAAAGCATTTTTCATTCCTCCGTTAATTTATTCTGATAATATTATAGCATATTTTTTTGCAAAAATCTACCATTTTTCAAATTTTTGTGGTATAATAAAAAAATACTATGCTAAACGCTGTTACAGGATTCCAAAAAAGTTCATTGATATTTTTCAGAAAAAGCGTTTAGTATATACAGGAGGTCAATATGCTTACAGGAAAAACTGTTTTATTAGGAGTCAGCGCATCTATTGCCGCTTACAAGACCTGCAACCTCGCCCGTATGCTTACAAAGCTGGGAGCGGATGTATATGTCGCCATGACACCGAATGCGCTAAATTTTGTACATCCCCTTACATTTGAGACACTGACTCAGCATAAATGCCTGATAGATTCCTTTGACCGCAATTTTGAATACTGCGTTCAACATGTTTCTGTCGCCAAAAAGGCTGACGTCGTTATGATCGCTCCGGCTACCGCCAATGTTATCGGAAAAATTGCGGTCGGAATTGCCGATGATATGCTGACCACTACTATAATGGCGGCAGTCTGCCCTAAGATAATCGCTCCGGCTATGAACCACAATATGTATCATAATCCCATTGTGCAGGAGAATATTGAAAAGCTCAAGACACATGGCTATATAGTTGCCGATCCTGTCAGAGGAATGCTTGCCAACCGTGATCTAGGCGACGGAAAACTGCCTGATGAAAATACTCTTCTTGAATATATTATTCGTGAGACTGCATTTAAAAAGGATCTTGCCGGAAAAAAGCTCCTTATAACCGCCGGAGCAACCCGTGAAAGCATTGATCCTGTCAGATTCATAACCAATCATTCCAGCGGAAAAATGGGGTTTGCACTTGCCCGTGCCGCAATGCTCAGAGGCGCAGAGGTAACTCTTATAGCCGCGCATACGGAAATTGAACCGCCTATGTTTACGAAAGTTATCCCGGTAAAGACGGCGGAGGATATGTTTAATGCGGTTAAGGAACACTTTAAGGAACAGGACATTATAATCAAGGCAGCGGCTGTTGCAGACTACACTCCGCTCACCTGCGCCGACAGCAAAATCAAGAAAACCGAAAGCGATATGTCTGTTTCGCTTAAACGCACCGCCGATATTCTAAGATACATTGGGCATAATAAAAATAACAAACAGGTTGTCTGCGGTTTTTCAATGGAAACGGACAATGTAATCGAAAATTCCCGGAAAAAGCTCGTCTCTAAAAATGCGGATATGATATGCGCCAACTCTCTGAAGACTGCCGGCGCAGGCTTCGGAACTGATACAAATATTATCACTATGATAACCGGTGACGGCAATGAGGAACTGGAAATAATGACCAAATTTGACGCCGCTAACCTGATACTCACCAAACTGAAAAAAATTCAGGAGGAAAAACAAAATGAAAATTGCATTCTTTGATGCGAAAGGTTACGATATTACATCATTTGAGCCGTATAGTGATAAGGACGGAATTAAATTCAAATTTTATGAAACCAAACTTAACGAAGATACTGCGGATCTTGCCAGAGACTGCTATGCGGTCTGCGCATTCGTCAACGATGTAATCAATGCAGCCGTTATAGATCGTCTAAGTGAGCTTGGAGTCAAACTGATAGCAATGCGCTGCGCCGGCTATAACAATGTAGACGTTAACTATGCCAAAGGAAAGCTCGATATTGTTCGTGTCCCCGCCTATTCCCCCTATGCCGTAGCAGAACATGCCATGGCCATGCTGCTGACTTCCATACGCCGTGTTCACAAGGCATATATCAGAACCAGAGATTTCAACTTCTCACTTAACGGACTCACCGGCTTTGATCTTCATGGCAAAACCGCAGGCGTTATAGGCACCGGAAAAATAGGCAGGGTATTTATTGACATATGCCGCGGATTCGGAATGAATGTAATTGCCTACGATAAGTTTCCAGCTGAAAACAGTGGTATCGACTACGTGGAGCTTGACGAGCTTTTCCGCCGCAGCGACGTCATATCTTTCCACTGTCCGCTTACAGAAGATACCTACCACATGATAAGCAGCGAAACTATCGGTACGCTGAAAAAAGGCGCGGTAATTATAAATACGTCAAGGGGAGCGCTCATAGACGCAGAGGCTCTGCTTAATGGCATCAAGGCACGTCAGATAGGCGCCGCCTGCCTTGATGTATATGAAGAGGAAAGCGATGTTTTCTTTGAGGATTTCTCCGGTCATATCATAGACGACGATGTTCTGGCACGTCTTATTTCCATGCCCAACGTTATCGTTACATCGCATCAGGCTTTCCTTACCGAGGAGGCTCTGGAAAATATCGCCGAAACTACCGTAAACAATATCATTGCATACTCAAAAGGCGAAAAAACCGGAAACGAAATCATAATTTAAAAACTGTCCACATAGGAATCTACGCACGCATATCCTATGTGGACAGTTTCTTAGAAAAAATGCCGTGATGATTTTTGAACTGTACTGCCAAAAATCATCACGGCAAATATTATATATTATTCAAGCGGCATTTTTTCTGATTTAAGGATAAGTATTCTGCGAACACTTTGATTAATTCTATCCTCAGTGATAACACCGTCCTTAACTGCATTTTCAAGAGCTTCAACAGCAGCTTTCATGTCCTCTGGCATAAGAAGAATATCGGCTCCGGCGTCAATAATTTTTACGGCAAGCTCACCGGATTCATACATATCCGCAACTGCACCCATAGCCAGGGAATCTGTTATCACAACTCCGTCATATCCCAGTTTTCCTCTCAGCTCGTCTGTTATCATGGTTTTTGAAATTGACGCTGGAAGCCGATCTATGCTGCTCATGGTTATATGACCCATCATAACCATATCTGCGCCGGCTTCTATTCCTTTTTTAAAAGCCAGATACTCGTTCTGTTCTAGTTCCGCCGCCGTCTTTGCCGAAACAGCCGTGCCGTAATGAGAATCCTCAGCCGTATCGCCGTGACCGGGGAAATGCTTCAGCGAGCAGTAAACACCTCCGTCCGAAAATCCTTTTACTGCAGAAGTCACAAGATCTGCCGTTTCTGCAAAGTCATTGCTGTAAGCCCGTCTGCCTATTACTGTATTTTCAGGATTCGACCATGTATCGGCAACAGGCGCAAAGTCAAGATTAAAGCCCAGTGATGATATATCCCCTGCTATGGTCTTGGCATTATTATAAGCCGTTTCAATTCCCTGTTCCTTATAGTCATACATTGGATCAAATGCAGTAGTTCCCAAAGAATCGGCACATCTTGCAACATCTCCTCCCTCTTCGTCAATTGCGTAAAACAGTGGAATGCAGCCTATATCCTTCTGAATCTTCCTTGCATCGGAGAGCATTTCTTTCGTCTGCTCCGTTGATTCAAGATTGGAGGAGAAATAGATCAGCCCTCCTACGGGATACTGCTCCAAACAGCGCTGCGTTGTTTCGCCTGACGCCGTTACATTATCAAATCCGGTAAGCGATTCCGGAGTTACAATAAGCATCTGACAGATTTTATCGTGCAGACTCATTTTAGCAATTATCCTGTCATACTGATCATACCCGGAAAGATCATTAACCGGAAGAGTAGTAGTTTCCGCCGTTGAATCTTCGGCCAGCTCCGTTGTATCGCTTATATTTTTTATCTCCGTTCCTCCGGAAGTATCAGACAACTTTTCGCTGTCTTTTATCTCCTTAATGAAGATCAATCCTGCACCTGCTGAAAGCAACAGCGCTGCAATGCAGACTATAATCATAAGCCTGTACAATATACCGCCTTTTGGTTTCAGATTATTATTTTTGTTTCTTGACATTTTGCTTCTCTCCAAATCTTTATATTATCGTTCTGCCGATCAAAACTTTCTACGACTCATATTCGCAGATATATCCGGTTTTTCCGGTAAATATATGTGCCAGCTCCTTTGTAAAAAGGTTGTCTCTCTGATCATTCCATGTCCATCCCTTGCTGTCTACGTTCCATAGCATCAGGTACATTTCCGGCGTTCCGTCATTGTCGTTCCTCGACGGTTCTCCGGGATACCACTTCTGATAATTAAACGCTTCTCCGGTTATCCAGTGACCATATGCCGTATTTCCTCTTACAGAGGTATATCCGCCTATCCACACATATTTTATTCCTGCCGACTCTGCCAGAGTCACAGCCTGCTTCATCTCGTCATCCGAAGTAATAGTTATAAGGTGACCCCCGCGTCTTATACATTCGGCATTGGCCTCAGCCCAGTTCATATCTGCCTTGATTACCTCATATCTTGAAGTATGCGCCTGCTGTTTCCGTGCCTCTGTAGGGGTGAACTGCATTTCGCTTATTCCGCCGTAGGTATCGTCAGCAACAGCAATATTTATTTTCCTTTCTTTCTTTGGTTCTTCCTTGGAATCGGAAACATACTCAATGCAGTACATATCCTTCTCCTTGTCATAAATCTGATCGAGAATCTGATTCATATCGCTGATATTATTAATATTCCAATACTGACCGCCGGTGCTTTCGGCAATCCTGTCATAATCGGAATACGACGCATCATTCGTACCTATTATAAACACAGGCACAGACAGCTGATTTGCCTGCTGTATAACCTCGTCTGCCGTGTGAACGCTTTCAAGGTCGTCCCCATCGGTAAACGCAATAACACACCTTGCGCCCTGCTGTGAGCCTGCATTCAGAACTGATTCCAGAAGCGCGTCATAAAGCGCCGTTCTGCCGCCCGCAGACATGTTATTGATGCCGTTTTTCAACAACTGAGGATCGTTGGTATAGGTACACATATACATAACATATGTATCAAAAGCTATAAGCTCCGCCTTATCCCCAGACCTGTAGTCAAGAGCGTCTACAAACTGACTCATGACCGACTGCATAACAGGGAGATCATATTCCATGCTTCCCGATTTGTCAGCAACAAGAGCAAAATTTACACCCTCTCGGCCCTTGAGCTGTTCAATGGATTTTACCTCACGTTCAACTTCTTTTCCGCCTGATACTGTTTCCTTGATACCGGCTGTAGGCGAACTCAGCAGAACCGACTGGCCAATATCGTTCTCGGCGGTAAAATAGACCTTTACCAAAAAACATCCGATGAAACATAATTAAGATTAGCTGTTTTCCTACTCATTGCCAGATCTTGAACCCCCGAATAACCGCTTGGTCTTACTGTCGTATCCTGAGTTTTCGGCTGAGTTGACAGTGCAGACGCAGTGCCGGTAATCGGCTTCTCTTCCCCCTGGGGAGCAGTGGTTTTTATAGAAATTTCAGATAAATCACTTGGAGCATAACTTTCACTGGCGCTTGAACCTGAACGCTCTGATGATGAATCTCCGCTCAATATAAAGTAAAGCAGCACGCCGCACAGAGCGAGAATGATAACCGTGAGAACCACAAGTGCAATAACAACGCCTTTATTTCCTTTCTTCTCCGGTTCCGGCGGAAAAAACAGATGATTCTCTCCTCCCGGAGGAAAAGGTGGATATCCCTGTTCTGTCGGAAACTGCTGAAACGGATAATTTTCCTGCGGATATTTCTGATTTATCTGACCGTACATATAACCTGCCGCCCCGAACTGCTGATGTGACGTTTCCGGCTTCTGTATATTCTGCCTGTTATCTGCCTGATTATTATCTTCCTTCAACGATTTACCGCATTTTGTACAGAATGCAGCATTATCGGGCAAATTATTTCCGCATTTAGTGCAAAACATATAACACTCCTCATTTATCCGGCAAATAAACAATGCCGTTATTTGCAGATCCGCAAAAAAGCTTGTCAGATCATATGGAATAATTTTATTATATCATTTTCAAACATTTTTGTCAATTTCTATTAGATTTTGCCTGTATAAAAGATAATTAAGGATTTTTTGTCAAATTGCACAGAATTAAAAATAATTATTCATTTTATCCACCACATCTTCAAAAAAGGGGTTGAAAAATGTGTATGAATTATGTATAATTAATGTATCTTAAAAATTGTGAACAATCTTAATATTTACAGGGAGTGATTTTGATGAAATTGAAGACATTTACAGAAAGGTTTGCAGCAGCCTTTACAGCTACCGCACTGCTGGCTTCCGCTATTTACATTGCACCGAAATCAACCGTTCCGGAAACGCTCGATGCATTTGCAGCGTCTGACTGTGTAGTTGATACAACTAAGGAATATCAGACTATCAGAGGATTCGGCGGTATGAATCACCCGGAATGGACAGGACAGGATCTGACAGACGCCCAGAGGCAAAAAGCTTTCGGAAACGGAACTGACGAACTGGGACTTACTGTTCTCCGCGTATTTGTAAATCCCGATAAAAATCAGTGGAACAAGGCTTTGCCAACGGCTCAGTTTGCCTCTAAAAAAGGCGCTTATGTGTTTGCATCTCCATGGGAACCGCCCTCAAATCTTGCTGAATCCGGCGGAAGCAACGGCAAGCTTCATATTCCTAAATCAAATTATGGAGCTTACGCTCAGCATCTCAACGATTTCGGCACCTATATGAAAAACAATGGTGTAGATCTTTACTCCATATCAGTTCAGAACGAGCCTGATTTCGCTGAAGACTGGACATACTGGTCAACTGATGAAACCGTTGACTTCATAGCAAACTATGGCGATAAGATTACAAGCACAAGGCTTATGTCCCCTGAATCTTTCCAGTACGCTCCTACAACCGCTTCATGGGTCAAGGACGGCGGAAAGAAGTTTTATCAGAAGATCATGGCAAACAGCAAGGCTTTTGCTAACTGCGATGTATTCGGTACTCATATGTACGGAACTCAGAGAGCTTGGATGGATTATCCTGAACTTGAAAACTGCGGCAAAGAGATCTGGATGACCGAAGTTTATGTTCCAAACAGCGATGCTGATTCCGCTAACCGCTGGCCGGAATCTCTCCAAGTTTCTGAAAATATCCATAACGCCCTTGTTGTCGGAAATATGAGCGCCTATACATGGTGGTATATCAGAAGAAGCTACGGTCTTATGACCGAAGACGGAAAAATCAGCAAACGCGGCTACAATATGGCTCAGTACTCTAAATGGGTACGCCCTGGAGATAAAAGAATTGAAGTAACGGAACAGCCGGCAGACAATGTTCTTGTTTCCGCATACAAAAATAACAATAAACAGGTGACTATCGTTGCAATCAACAAAGGCACCGAAACATATACGCAGAGTTTCAGCATAGGCAGCGGTGAAAAGATCGTTGATGTTGACCGATACAGAACTTCTGCCAATGAAAATCTTGCTCTCACAGAAAATCTTGAAAACAACGGCAGCGGCTTTTACGCTTCTCTCCCCTCAAACAGCGTTTCAACTTTCGTCGTATCACTTGAAGGAAGCAGCGTTACTCCCGGCCCCGAAGATCCTGATGAACCAAACGAATACGGCTGGTGGTATCAGTGCACATTTGAGAACGGCGACGACAACTGGACAGCCAGAGGCGGAAGTTCCGTTGCCCAGTCCGACGAAGATCATTACACAGAGTGGGGTAAATACTCGCTTAAAGTTACAAACAGAGAAAAAGCATGGCAGGGAGCTTCACTGGCTCTTAATTCAAACTGCTCCAAACCAGGCGAATCATACAGCTATTCTGCTCATGTTAAGCAGAATTCCGGAAAGAACGTCAAGTTCATGATGAAAATGGAGTACACCGATGGAAACGGCGATACAGCGTACAGTGAAGTTGCAACAGTTATCGCTCCATCAGGCGCATGGGCACAGCTGAAAAATACAAGCTATACAATTCCCACAGATGCATCAAACGTTAAAATCTACATCGAAACCGAAGAATCCCTTGCAGACTTCTATATTGACGAAGCTATCGGCGCTGTCGACGGTACGGGCATTGCAGGCGAAGGTCAGCCCGAACTTCCAGTTGATCCTTCTGACATTATAATTGGCGATACTGACGGCGACGGCGTAATAACAGCATTCGATATTGTTCTTACAAGAAAGGTTCTCCTTGGCAAAATTACTGACAAAGGTATCATAACAGCAGCGGACGTTGACCGCAGCGGAAAGGTTGAGACAAACGACCTTGTTCTGCATCAACAGTATGTTCTCGGAAAAATCAAGGAATTCCCCAATAACGCACCGCCTGTTCCGAAAATGCGGACTATCTCCGAGTATACTCCAGTTGTACAGGCAAATGTTGTCAATAATGAAACGAACGAATCAAAGCAGCAGAAAGCCGGAGTTCAGTATGGTACGGTTCAGTCAAAGAGCTATTACTCAAATTTCTGCGGCAGAGAGAAAAAATACAATGTACTTCTTCCGGCAGGATACAGCACAGATAAAAAATATCCCGTACTTTATGTTATGCACGGCTACTGGGAAAATCAGGACAGAATGATCATTAAGGGCAACGACACAATGCATACCAAGGAAATTATCGGCAACGCTATTGCTGAGGGCGCCGCTAAGGATATGATAGTTGTATTCCCTTACATCTACTCCAGCCAGACACAGAATGACTGCTCTGCAATGGATGATGCAAATAATATCGCTTACGATAATTTCGATACCGTTCTTACTACTGAGCTTATGCCCCTTATTGAAAAGGAATACAGCGTTGCAACAGGCAGAGAAAACACAGCTATAACAGGCTTCTCAATGGGCGGAAGAGAATCGCTCAACATTGGAATGAAGCATCCTGACCTCTTTGGTTATGTAGGCGCTATATGCCCTGCTCCCGGAGCGTCAGGCGCATGGAAGTTTGCTTCTGAGGAAGCTGCTCCGTCACTTATATTCATAACAGCCGGTGGCAACGATACCGTTGTTTACAGCACGCCTGAAGGATATCACAACAACTTCACAAAAAATAATGTTCCTCATATCTGGCACTACTACCAGAACGGATACCACGGCGACAACAGCATCCACGCACATCTTTACAACTTTGTCCGTGCGGTATTCCAGGCTTAATTAAGACATCTTCTATCATTCCCCCAAAGCTGACAGGATAAATCCTGTCAGCTTTTTTGAAAAATAATATAGCACCCCTGCGCGCTTAATTCCACACAAATATTTCCATCTATCAATAATACCACAAAATCCCCTCCTTGCTATTGCAAAGAGGGGATTTTCTATTTCAAGAGGACATTATGAACAAATATTATTAATCAATGCCGCCTGTATTATTCAATTATT
>CAJTWQ010000045.1 GCA_910579835.1 uncultured Ruminococcus sp. | reverse complement strand
CGGTGTAGGTATTCTGGTGCAGATGCCATGCAGTTTCTTTAAAAGGGAAACGGCGTCCCTTGGTTTCGATATAGGGGATGAGGGGGATTTCGGTGTAGGGATGTTTTTCTTCCCTAACAGCGAACTTAAAAGAAATCAGGCTAAAAAGCTCTTTGAAATAATCCTTGCCAAAAAAGGAATGAAGTTCCTTGGCTGGAGAGAAGTTCCGTCTGATCCTTCAGTTCTTGGTCAGAAAGCTCTGAACAGTATGCCATGTATTATGCAGGGCTTTGTTCAGCGTCCTGAGGACTGTGAAAGGGGATTGGAATTTGATCGACGTCTCTTTGTTGCAAGGCGTATTTTTGAGCAGTCCAATGAGAATACTTATGTCTGCTCCCTTTCAAGCAGAACAATCGTATATAAAGGAATGTTCTTGGTTGACGAACTGAGAAGATTTTACCGGGATCTCCAGAGAGATGACTTTATGTCCGCGATTGCAATGGTGCATTCCAGATTTTCTACCAACACTACACCGAGCTGGCAGAAAGCGCATCCAAACCGTATGATTGTTCACAATGGAGAGATTAATACTATTACTGGAAACGCCGACAAGATGCTTGCTCGCGAGGAGACTATGTCCTGCGAGGCACTGAGAAATGATATGAGCAATATCCTGCCGGCTATAAATGTAAACGGCTCTGATTCCGCCCGGCTGGATAATGCTTTGGAATTTATGGTAATGTCAGGAATGCCGCTGCCTCTTGCAGTAATGATAACCATTCCGGAACCTTGGAAAAACAGCCGTACCATCTCCAAGGCAAAATACGATTTCTACCAGTATTATGCAACAATGATGGAACCTTGGGACGGTCCAGCTTCAATTCTTTTTTCCGACGGCGATGTTATGGGAGCCGTTCTTGACAGAAACGGTCTGCGTCCGTCAAGATACTGCATTACCAGCGATGGTTTTCTTATTCTTTCGTCTGAGACGGGCTGTATTGATATACCTCCTGAGAAGATCATAAAAAAAGACAGGCTTCGTCCAGGAAAAATGCTTCTTGCTGATACAAAGCAGGGTATACTGATAGACGATGAGGAGATCAAGAATAACTACGCCGCCCGTCAGCCTTATGGCGAGTGGCTTGATGCTAATCTTGTGCGTCTGGGAGATCTGCATATTCCCAACAAAAATGTGAGATCTTACGGACGTGAAGAGCTTAGAAAGCTTCAGAAGGCTTTTGGATATACTTATGAAGATATTACTAACAGTATACTTCCTATGGCCGAGAACGGTGCAGAGCCTATCGCGTCAATGGGATCAGATATTCCTCTGCCTCCATTAGACGGAGAGAATATTCCGCTTTTCAACTATTTCAGGCAACTTTTTGCACAGGTTACAAATCCGCCGTTTGACGCTATACGAGAGGAGATAGTTACCGATACAAGCGTATATATCGGTGAGGACGGAAATATTCTTGAAGAGCGTCCGGAAAACTGCCGTGTACTTAAAATTGATAATCCTATTCTGACCGGAACGGATATGCTAAAAATAAAAAATATGAATGTCAAAGGATTGAAAACGGCGGTCATCTCAATCACATATTATATCGGAACAACGCTGGAAAAGGCTATAGACAGACTTTTTATTGATGCCGACAAAGCATATAGGGACGGTGCAAATATTCTTATTCTTTCTGATAGGGATGTTGATGAATATCACGCTCCGATTCCGTCACTGCTGGCAGTTGCAGCATTGCAGCAACATCTTGTATCAACTAAAAAGCGTACAGCCGTTGCTATGATATTAGAGAGCGCAGAGCCGAGAGAAGTACATCACTTTGCTGCCCTTTTAGGTTATGGAGCCTGTGCGGTAAATCCTTATCTGGCTCAGGAATCTATTCGTGATCTTATCAGCACGGGGTTGCTGGACAAGGATTTCTACGCTGCGGAGGACGACTATAATAAGGCTGTGCTTCACGGAATTATCAAGATTGCTTCCAAAATGGGAATTTCTACGATTCAGTCGTATCAGGGAAGTAAATTGTTTGAAGCAGCCGGAATTTCAAAGGAAGTTATAGATAAATATTTCAGCGGAACAGTCAGCAGGATAGGCGGAATAACTCTCAGCGATATCAGCCGTCAGACCGAAGAACTCCACAGCAGAGCATTTGATCCTCTTGGACTTGCAGTGAATCGTGGTATCAGAAGTTCCGGCAGTCATAAACTGAGAAGTGGAAAAAGCGATCATCTCTATACTCCCGAAACTATTCATCTTCTCCAGGAGGCGACAAGAACAGGTAATTACAATTTGTATAAAAAATACTCCGAATGCCTTAACAGCGAGGACAATACTTTGACTCTCAGAAGTCTGCTTGATTTTAAATATGACAAAAACGGCGGAATTCCAATTGACGAGGTTGAGTCTGTTGAAAATATCTGCCGCCGCTTCAAGACTGGGGCAATGTCTTACGGCTCAATTTCACAGGAAGCTCACGAGTGCATGGCGGTGGCAATGAACAGGATAGGAGGAAAATCCAATTCAGGCGAGGGAGGAGAATCTCCGGAAAGATTGAGATCGGATCGCTGCTCGGCTATCAAGCAGGTTGCGTCAGGTCGATTTGGCGTCACTTCGGAATATCTTGTTTCTGCCAAGGAAATCCAAATAAAAATGGCTCAGGGAGCTAAACCCGGCGAGGGTGGTCATCTGCCCTCCGGAAAGGTATATCCGTGGATAGCAAAGACACGTCATTCCACAGCCGGAGTGGGACTTATTTCCCCGCCTCCTCACCACGACATTTATTCTATTGAGGATCTGGCGCAGCTTATATACGATCTGAAAAATGCCAACAATCAGGCAAGGATCTCTGTTAAGCTGGTTTCAGAGGCAGGAGTCGGAACTGTTGCAGCAGGCGTTGCAAAGGCTGGAGCACAGGTTATATTGATTTCCGGTTATGACGGCGGAACGGGAGCCGCTCCGAGAAGTTCCATATATAACGCAGGACTTCCATGGGAACTGGGACTCGCAGAGGCACATCAAACGCTTATGCTTAACGGTCTGCGTTCAAGAGTACGTATTGAGACGGACGGAAAGCTTATGACAGGCCGTGATGTTCTTGTTGCTGCGCTGCTCGGTGCAGAAGAATTTGGCTTTGCCACTGCTCCGCTGGTTACTATGGGATGCGTTATGATGAGAGTCTGTAATCTTGACACTTGTCCTATGGGTATTGCGACGCAGAATCCTGAGCTGAGAAAACGTTTTAAGGGCAAGCCGGAATATATTATTAATTTCATGCATTTTGTTGCGCAGGAGCTTCGTGAATATATGGCGGCTCTTGGTATAAGAACTATTGACGAGCTTGTGGGACGCAGTGATCTTCTTATCAAAAAGGACATTCCCGAAGCTGGAAAAATTGATTTCTCTGAGATGCTTGCATCGGCATCCGGATCTGAAAAGCAGTGCTTTGATCTTTCCGATGCATATGACTTTAAGCTTGAGGAAACGGTGGATAAGACTGTTATTATGAAGAAGCTGGGTTCGGCTTTGAAAACAAAAACAAAGAAAACCATAGAGATAGACGTTAAAAATACCGACCGTTCGCTTGGAACCCTTTTCGGCGCGGAAATTACCAGAAAATGGGGGGACAGCGCATTGGAGGACGATGCCTTTAAAGTAAAATGCAAGGGCAGCGGAGGACAGAGCTTTGGTGCATTTATTCCCAAGGGACTGACTTTGGAGCTTTACGGTGACAGCAACGATTACTTCGGAAAGGGCCTTTCCGGCGGAAAACTTGTCCTTTGCCCTCCAAAGGGAGCCGGCTTTAGAGCCGACGAAAACGTTATTGTCGGAAACGTTGCTCTTTACGGAGCAACGTCAGGCAAAGCTTTTATAAGCGGTATTGCAGGTGAACGCTTCTGTGTAAGAAATTCCGGAGCTGTTGCCGTCTGCGAGGGTGTAGGAGATCACGGATGCGAATATATGACAGGCGGCCGTGCGGTAATTCTGGGAAGCACGGGAAAGAATTTTGCTGCCGGAATGTCCGGAGGAATCGCCTATGTTCTGGACGAAAAACGCGACCTTTATACAAAGCTGAACAAAGCGCTCGTCTCGTTGGAGGGAGTTACCGAAAAATATGATATTATCGAACTTAGGAAAATAATTGAAGAACATGCGGAAGCTACCGGTTCTGAAAAAGCAAAAAGAATTCTTGACAGATTTGAGGAATATATTCCAAAATTCAAAAAGATAATTCCGCACGATTATGCTAAGATCAGAAGTGCAGTGGCTGCTTTGGAGGAAAAAGGAATGACTGCTGAGCAGGCGGAAATTGAAGCGTTTTACATTACAAGGAAGGAGGCATGAGTTATGGGAAAGTCTACAGGATTTCTTGAATATCAGAGACTTGAAAGCAGAGCTTTCGAGCCTGCGGAAAGAATAAAAAATTATAGTGAGTTCCATAAACCGTTGAGTCAGGAAAAAAGAAAGGAGCAGGCTGCACGGTGCATGGACTGCGGCGTTCCTTTCTGTCAGAATGGAAAGATGCTTTGCGGCATGATTTCCGGCTGTCCGCTCAATAATCTTATACCGGAATGGAACGATCTCCTTTATCATGATCATAAAGAACAGGCTTTAAGACGTCTGCTCATGACCAATAATTTTCCGGAATTTACATCAAGAGTATGTCCGGCATTATGCGAAAAGGCGTGTACCTGCGGACTTAACGGCGATCCGGTTACCGTAAGGGAAAATGAATTTGCAATAATTGAAAACGGCTTTGCAGAGGGTCTTGTCACACCTCAGATACCAAAGGTCAGAAGCGGCAAAAAGATAGCAGTTATAGGTTCAGGCCCTGCCGGTCTTACCGCTGCCGATACTCTCAACAGACGAGGTCATAACGTAACAGTGTTTGAGCGTTCAGACAGGCCTGGAGGATTGCTTATGTACGGGATTCCCAACATGAAGCTGGAAAAGCATATAGTCATGAGGCGTGTTGAACTTATGAAAGCAGAAGGCGTCATGTTCGTGACAAATGCAGACGTGGGTAAAAGTGTAAAAGCAGATGATATTACGGCGGAGTATGATGCTGTAATTCTGGCTTGCGGTTCTTCAAATCCCCGTGATATAAAGGCTGAGGGACGAGATGCACAGGGGATATATTTTGCTGTGGATTTTCTTAAGGCAACAACAAAAAGCCTTCTTGATTCAAATTTGCAGGATGGAAATTTTATATCCGCAGAGGATAAAGATGTAGTGATAATCGGTGGCGGAGACACCGGAAATGATTGTGTAGGAACCTCAGTCCGTCACGGCTGCCGCTCAGTGGTGCAGTTGGAAATGATGCCTAAGCTTCCTGATGAACGGACTGAAAGCAATCCCTGGCCGCAGTGGCCGAGGGTATGTCGGACAGATTACGGTCAGGAAGAGTCGATCGCCGTTTTCGGCAGCGATCCGAGAATTTATCAGACAACTGTTAAGGAATTTATAAAAGATGAAAACGGCTATCTCAGTGCAGTAAAGACCGTTAAGCTTGATTTTGAATCTGATCCGGAAAGCGGCAGAATGGTTCCGAAAGAAATTGCAGGCAGCGAGGAGATAATTCCATGTCAGCTTTGTCTTATAGCAGCAGGCTTTATGGGGGCACAGAAGTATATTGCCGATGCTTTCGGGGTTCAGCTTGACGAACGTACAAATTTAAGTACGGAGAGCGGCGGCTTTTCGGCATGTGCGGAAAAGATTTTTGCGGCTGGAGATATGCATATAGGTCAGTCGCTTGTGGTAAGGGCTATAAGAGAAGGCAGAGATGCTGCTTGTGAAGTGGATGAATATCTTATGGGATATACGAATTTGTAAGGAGGCCGAAAAGAGATGATATATTCGGAAAATGAAATTCTTCAGTATATAGAGGAAAACGATGTAAAGTTTGTAAAGCTTACATTTTGCGGTTTGGATGGTAAGCTGAAAAATATTTCCGTTCTGTCGTCGGAAACGGCCGCAATCTTTGAAAGGGGAATAAGAATAACTGCCGGTAAAATAAACGGATTCGGAGCTGCCTGCGGTCGTGATATCTTCCTTTTTCCCGATGCCGGGACAATGACTCTTCTGCCGTGGAGACCTCAGCAGGGACGTGTTATCAGAATGTTCTGCTATATTAGATATGCTGACGGAACTCCATTCGAGTGTGACAGCCGCTATTTCTTGAAAAAGGCCATGAAGGAGGCGGTAAGCAAGGGCTACTGCTTCCGGTTCGGAACGTCCAGCGAGTTTACTATTTTCAAAAACGATGAGAACGGACTGCCTTCTAAAATTCCTCATGACTTTGCAGGATACTGTGATATTGCTCCCGATGACAAAGGAGAGAATATTCGCCGCGATGTCTGTCTTACTTTGGAGCAGATGGGGATACATCCTGTATCGTCGCGCCATGAAAGCGGTTTCGGACAGCACGAGATAGACTTTAACGCCTCGTCTGCACTGAAGGCTGCCGATACATTTTTAAGTTTTAAATCGGCAGTAAAATCCATTGCTGAAATAAACGGAGTTCATGCCAGCTTTATGCCGAAGCCACTTAGGGACGCCTGCGGCAACGGTATGCATATTGCTTTCAATGTTTTTCCGGGAGGAGATTTTTTTGAGGAAAGATTTACAGAGCTAGAGGGAGAACTTGAAAGCGCAGCGGCAGGGGTAATGAAATATATCCGTGAAATGGCTCTTTTTACTAATTCAACAGTAAATTCATATAAGCGTTTGGGAGAATTTTCAGCTCCGAGAGATATAGTCTGGTCTGATGAAGAGGAGGATCAACTTATTCGCATGAGCGGCGGAAGTGGCGATTCTCCCATTGAGTTGAGAGCGGCGGATTGCGCCTGCAATCCTTATTTTGTATTAGGACTGATGATCTATGCCTCTGTGGAGGGAATAGAGAACAAGCTTCAGCTTCCGGAAAAAAATATCGGAATCGAAAGGCTTCCCATGAATCTTGAGGAAGCGGCAGACTGTGCAGAACGGTCTGAATTTCTGAAAAGATATATCCCGAAATCTGCTTTAGAGCAGTATATTATCGAAAAAAGATCCGAATGGAAGGAATATTCTGCGGCATATGACAAGGAAGCATTTGAAGATCAGAAGTTTTTTTACAGTTTGTGATCTGGAGGTTTAGCGTGGAAAATGTCTTAATTATTTCAAGCAACAAAAACGCTGCGGAGGCTCTAGCAGGATTTATAAGAGAATCCTTTCAATGCAGCGTCCGGGCGGCAGAGTCAGGATATCAGGCAAAAAGCATTTTCAGAAGCGATCCGGGTCTTGATCTGGCTTTGATTAATACTCCGCTTATAGATGAATCCGGAATTGATCTTGCAGAATATATTACTGAAAATACTGCTGCCAGCTGCATACTTATCATAAAGCCGGAGAATTCTGAAAAGACTTCTGAGCGCGCTGAGAAAAGCGGTGTGATCGTTATGATTCGGCCTGTAAACAGAGGTTTGCTCTATCAGCTGGTGAAAACTATAGATATAGCCGTGAAGAGGTCGCTGAGAATTTATCAGGAAAAACAAAAGCTGGAACGAAGGATAGAAGAGATAAAAACTATTGACAAAGCAAAATTTATGCTTATGGAATATAAATCCATGACTGAAGCTGCGGCTCATGAATATCTTGAACAGTATGCCATGAACAAACGCAAGAAAAAATATATTGCGGCATTGGAGCTTATAGACAGAATCAGCGAGCAATATCTTTAATGTTAATAAAAAAGGAATGTAATTATGTTTGATTCGATACATGAGGAGTGCGGAGTATTCGGCATTTACGAGAAGAAGGGCGGCAGCGTGGCTTCATCAGCATATTTCGGTTTGTATGCTTTGCAGCATCGGGGGCAGGAAAGCTGCGGAATTGCCGTATGTGATGACGGAGTTTTCCGTCATAAGAGAAATGACGGTCTTGTCTCCGAGGTTTTCGGCCGGGATGAACTGAAACATCTGGGAAATGGCAACATGGCTGTAGGTCATGTACGCTATTCCACTACAGGGGGAAAGAATCATAACAATATCCAGCCTTTGGTAATTAGGCATATAAAGGGAAATATGGCACTTGTACACAATGGAAATCTTGTAAATGCTGCCGAGCTGAGACGAAGCTTTGAAATGTCCGGAGCTATTTTCCACGGTACTTCTGATACAGAAGCTATTGCTTATCAGATAGTTCGCGAGCGTCTTTCATGCCGTTCTACAGAGGAGGCAGTGCAAAGAGCTATGCCTCATATCAAAGGCGCTTATTCCTGTATACTGATGACTGCCACAAAGCTTATAATTTTTCGCGATCCTGAAGGTTTTCGGCCTTTGTGTATCGGAAAAACTGCTGACGGATCTTATGCTGCGGCTTCGGAATCCTGTGCTCTTGAAGCAGTGGGAGCGGAGTTTCTGCGTGATGTAAAGCCCGGAGAAATAGTGGTTATCAGTGAAAACGGTTTGCGTTCTATAATGCCGGACTGCACGAAAAAAAGCAATATTTGTATTTTTGAGTATATCTACTTTTCCCGTCCCGATTCTGTTATAGATGGCGTTTCTGTTCATCATGCCAGAATCAGGGCAGGGGAGCTGCTTGCAAAGCATAGTCCTGCTGATGCGGATATAGTCGTAGGCGTTCCGGATTCCGGTCTTGACGCAGCTCTTGGATATTCCCAGGCAAGCGGTATTCCATACGGCATCGGTTTTATCAAGAATAAATATATTGGGCGCAGTTTTATACAGCCAGAGCAAAATCAGCGTGAAAGTGCAGTTAAGATAAAACTTAACGCTATAAAGGAATCAGTAAAAGGAAAACGTGTGGTAATGATTGATGATTCCATAGTAAGGGGAACAACCTGTGCAAGGATAGTACATTTGCTGAGGGATGCAGGTGCAAAGGAAGTACATGTTCGTATATCAAGTCCGCCGTTTTTGCATTCCTGCTATTTTGGAACGGATATAGATTCTGAGGAAAATCTTATTGCCAGTCGATGTTCTTCCATTGAAAAAATTACTAAAAGCATAGATGCAGACTCGCTTGCGTATCTGCCTGTGTCAGAATTAGGGGAACTTATAGGCAGACGAGAAGGCTTCTGTTGTGGCTGCTTTACAGGGGATTATCCTATTGACGTATCCGGAGCAGGCTCAAAGAATAAATTTGACAGCAAAATACATAAGACTGAAAACGGCGAGCTGACGGAGCTGTAATTGTTCTGGAATAAATACTAAGAATCTGTCTGCATAGGAGATGTGTGGACGGGTTCTAAATCAAAGTATTAAGCAGTTGTGGGAACAGGTTCTAAACTTCAAGATACAGATTTAAAATGAAAGTGTGATTTATTATGTGTACAATAATGTGCTGCTGCGGAAAAAAAAGCGGTATTACAAAGGTGAACGAGGGACTTAAAGCTACTGTTTCAAGAGGTCCCGATAATCAGAGAGTAGTTGAAATAAAAAATTCGGATGCAGAAATTTCCGGTATAATGGGGTTTCAGAGGCTGTCAATAATGGGGCTTACTCCTGAGGGAATGCAGCCTTTTTATTTGAATGGAAGCTATGCAGTGTGCAATGGAGAAATATATGGTTTTAAAAAGATAAGGCAGGAACTGATTGAAAAGGGATATTCATTTAAGAGTGGGAGCGATTGTGAGATACTTCTTCCTTTGTATAGAGAGTATGGTGCAGAGATGTTCAGCATGCTTGACGCTGAGTTTGCCTGCGTCATCTTTGACGGACAGTCGGGAGAATTTATTGCCGCTCGTGATCCTATCGGAATTCGTCCTCTTTATTACGGAATTGACAAAGACAATCAGATTATTTTTGCCAGTGAGGCTAAAAATCTGGTAGGATGCTGTAAAAAAATAATGCCTTTTCCTCCTGGTAATTATTGGAAGAACGGAAAGTTTGTCTGCTACTGCGATATTACAAAAGTTGATAATGTGATTCATGACGATCTGGAAGTTGTCTGCGGTCAAATTCGTGAAAAGCTTATTGCCGGCGTTGAAAAACGTCTTGATGCTGATGCAAAAGTGGGTTTTCTGCTTTCGGGAGGACTTGATTCATCACTGGTCTGCTCCATTGCGCAGAGCAGAAGTAATAAACCCATAAAAACATTTGCCATAGGAATGAGCACTGATGCCATTGATCTGAAATACGCCAAAGAAGTAGCTGATTATATCGGTAGTGATCATACCGAAGTAATTATAACAAAGGATAATATTATCAGTTCTCTTGAAACGGTAATAGGGCTTCTTGGTACATATGATATAACAACTATACGTGCCAGTATGGGAATGTATCTTCTATGTAAGGCTATTCATCAGCAGACGGATATTCGCGTACTGCTGACAGGAGAAATATCCGACGAGCTTTTCGGCTACAAGTATACTGATTTTGCCCCGTCCGCAGAAGCGTTTCAGCAGGAATCAATAAAGCGAGTAAAGGAACTTCACATGTATGACGTGTTGCGTGCAGATCGTTGTATATCAGTAAATTCTCTGGAAGCAAGAGTTCCTTTTGGCGATCTTGATTTTGTAAAGTATGTTATGGCAATTGATCCGAAAATAAAGCTTAATAAATATAATAAGGGAAAGTATCTTCTTCGTCATGCTTTTGAGGGAGATTATCTTCCTCATGGTATACTTTACCGTGAGAAAGCTGCTTTTTCTGATGCTGTAGGACACTCTATGGTTGACTACCTCAAGGAATATGCTGAAAGTCAATATACTCAGGAGGAGTACGAGGCAGGAATTGAAAGATATGATAACGCGCGGCCTTTTACAAAAGAATCGCTGCTTTATCGTGATATATTTGAGAAATTCTATCCCGGTCAAAGTGAAATGGTGGTTGATTTCTGGATGCCTAATAAGGAGTGGGATGGCTGCGATGTAAATGATCCCTCAGCCCGTGTTCTTTCCAATTACGGTGCAAGTGGAACCTGATCGTAATAGAAGATGTTTTTGAAACATTATGTGCCGCATCTAAATTGACTTTTTAACTATTTTGCGTTTTGAGATTGACAAAAATGTGGTGTTAGAATCGAAAAAACTTGTGTTCAAATCAAATTATAAACACAAAAATGTTCATGACAGCGGAGTTACTTCATCTCTGTTGCCATGAACATTGTCATTTTGCAGTTAATTTCATATATTGGAATGTTAATTTTCTTTATCTTTACTGTACTATTTATTATAGACGATCTAAAATCGTCTAAATAGCTGCCACGGATAGAGATTTATCGGCAGACAAGGAATGCTTTGAATGTGTAAATAGGAGTGGTTTATTTCGCTCCTTTATCTTTATAAACCATAATTGGTTGTTGCATCATCCAAGCTGGAATAATGTTTGAATAATAAAAGGTTGAATCGTAACCATGATTATAAATGAATAAATCCAAAAAAATACCCCTTCAGCATAATTATTTGTTTCAACCGCATATAAAAAAACTCTAAATTTTTGAGAAATTAACTTTAATAGCAATTTATAAATGCCATACCCTAAACAAGTACCAACCGTATTTGTTATTAAATCATTTATATCTGTTGTTCCTCTGCCGAATATTTGAACACTTTCAATTGATAACGAAAAAAGAAAGCCCGTCAATGCAACGTTGCTGATACGGCTATATTTATTCCATAGCCAAGGGAGCATAAATCCCAATGGAATAAACAAAATGACATTTAGTATGGTATCAATTGATCCGCTTATCATATCCAGAAATGGAATAAACACTATTCTTGGTTCAACAGCTTGTAACTTTCCAATACCAGTCATGGTCAATATACCAATAAGATAGTAGCAGAAAATAAAAGAAACAATTATATGCGCTTTCGTTTGTTTTCGATTTTTTTTCTTCAAAATTATAAAATATAACAGTAATCCCGGGACAATAAAAATATATCCGCTCAGTGAACGTTGTACTATCTGTATAAAATCCATGTGATTTCTCCTTATTCTGAAAGACTTTAGGCAAAGCTGCTGCGAAATCTTTTTTTTAATTATACATCAAACTATCAGAAAAGTCAAGGAAGTGCGCCTAATGATTTTTTAATTTTTTTCTTAAAATCAAAACGGCGATCGTATTATTTGGCAAGGAGACTACGCTTAACTATTACGCCCATGCTCCTTTTGATAGCACAATTGCAGAAAAGGAACGGCTGATTGCATAGTGTTTTATTACTTAATTTACTTCTTTTTGACGCGGAAACATGAGGGAAAATGAGAATATATATGAGCTTCTTTTGATTTAAAAAGTGCCGGGAAACCTGTAGTACAGGCTTCCCGGCTTATGATAACTTATAAAAAGATTTATATTTTGATTTTGCTGAAATATCTGCTAATTTCTCTTTGTCAACAGATTATTTATTAGCTTAATAATATTAAATTTAAAGTGATGAAGAGACTAAATTTGTCGCGTAATTACTTTATATAATATTTAAAACTATATTTAAGTTTTGCGATTAATTCAAAATATTCGCTGTTTTTTGTGTTATCTTCTTCTTCCGCAATTTTTATCAAATACAGGATTACAAGCATAGAAGTTTTTGGAGTTAAGGTTATCTTGAGTGATGCGCAAGGCTTCACCGAATCGTTGATAATGGACAATCTCGCGTTGCCTCAAGAATTTAATTGGATCCCGAACATCAGGATCATCTGCAAGACGAAGAATATTGTCATAAGTGGTGCGTGCTTTCTGTTCTGCGGCCATATCCTCATGAAGATCGGTAATAATATCTCCTTTGCTTTGGAAGTAAGTTGCAGTGAATGGTGTCCCGGAAGCGGCTACAGGATAGATGCCTGTGGTATGATCTACAAAATATGTGTCAAAACCACTTGATTTAATTTCATCAATTGTAAGATCTTTGGTGAGTTGATAGACTATAGCAGAAATCATCTCTACATGAGCTAGTTCTTCGGTACCTATATCTGTCAATATTCCTTTAACTTCGCCATATGGCATAACATAGCGTTGATTAAGATATCTTAGAGAGGCTGCTAACTCTCCGTCTGGACCACCAAGTGCCAAAAACTTATAATTATTATACTGTTTAAAACTTTAGACCTTATAATGAATTTCTATAATTCCTTGAGGTTTAATAAAGATAATTTTGCTAACGAAACTTCTAAGAGTAGTATTTTTTAGATGTTCGCTTGTATTGGGATTTTCGAGTATTTCGAGACCCTGGATTACTTTAGCGTGAAGCAGTTCTGCCGGTTCTTCCCGACTTTTAAGTTCAACTTTCGATTTTAGCTCATTGATGGATTTCATAATTCTTTCTTTATTAGCTTTATATTCGTCAATCGTATCAATTCCGGCTTCATAAGCTTCCCGGATACGCTGCAACTTTTTTTCTTCTCTTGAAATAGAGAATGAGATGTTTTTTTGTTCAGCGGAGTTTTGCTGTTGGTTGGATTTAATAACTACATTGAAAAAATCACTTTCGCAATCTGTTCTAAGTTTTTTTATAAGGATATCATTGATCTTATTAAGAGCAATATAATGCGAGGTCCGACAAGCGCCTTTTGCATATTGATGACATTGCAATCCTTTTCCGGCAGCGCTTAGTGTAAGAGTTGATCCGCAATTGTCGCATCTGACAAGACCTTTTAACATGAATTCAATATTTTCCTGTCGCGAATATTTAGAATATATTTTCTTATTTGAGGTCAGCTTTTTCTGCACATTTTCAAATACACTTTCATCAATAAGCGGCTTGTGTTTTCCATCAACAATTAATGTGTTTTCTTCGGATTGATGAAAACGATCGCGATTATCTCTGCCATTTTTACTTCGTCTAAGTTTCCCGATATATACCGGATTGGAAAGAATATATTCTACAGTCCTGTTTTCAAACGGATTACCTTTCGTGCTTCGTATTCCCATTTCATTAAGTTTTGAAGCAATTGCTCTTGTCCCCATGCCTTTCAGAAAATCATTAAAAATCATTTGCAGAATAGAAACTTTTTCTTCATCGGGAATGAACATGCCTTTTCCCATCTTATAGCCAAAAGGAGGCTGTGAAACAACACCGCCTCTGGAAAATTTTTCGGTCATTCCTCGGCGGACTTCTTCTGCAAGATTAAGCGAATAATATTCGTCCATTGCCTCAATAAGCGCCTCTATCAAAATAGATGTCTTATCCTCGCTCAGCTGTTCTGAAACCGAAATAACGTCAATGCCACATTGCTTACGGAGCATTGATTTATACACTATGCTATCTTCGCGGTTTCTGGCAAATCTGCTGAATTTCCAAAGCAGGATGACATCAAAGGGTCTCGGCTTTAGTTTTGCTGTTCCGATCATCTGCTGAAAGGCCGGTCGCTTTTCAGCTTTTCGACCGCTTACACCTTCATCAGAATAAATAAAATCCTCCGGCAGTATCATATCATGTTCTTTAGCGTATTTGCGGATTGCTTTGATCTGACTGTCTGGTGAAAATTCTGCCTGATCGTCGGTTGATACTCTTATATATGCCGCTGCTATTTTCATACATTTATCTCCTTTTAGTATAAATCCCTAGTGGAATCATAAGTACCGCAAAGATTTATTAATTTATATTCAGATATTTTTGGGAATCTCATGCAGAGCAACATAGAAATTGATTCCAGCTCTCTTTATTGTTACATTCATCTAATGGAATTGTGCAGTTTTCTTATATTATACGACCTCTGCATATACTTGTCAATACTTGCAAATATTATTTCATAAAAAATATATGAAAATTAACTGGAATATATTGACAATTCATAAAATATAGTGTATAATATGCTTATAGTTGGAAAACTAAATTTCTTTTGAAGGAGAATATAATTATGAAGAATTTGAAAAAAGCTCTAATTTCTTTAGCAACAGCAGCTGCTTCAGCTGTTTCGGTCTGTGCCGTTCTGCCAGCTTCTGCCGGAATAAGCGGCAAGTATAATACATATAAATATGTTTTTAAAGTTAATAAGGAAAATTCGTATATTGTAGAATGTTATGCAAGTACGGAAGTTTCATATGATTCCAATTATACTGAATTTTACAAGAGCGGCATCGGCAATCTTGGTGGTAGTATTTCTGTCAATAATACACGATTAAGTTCATCATCGAGAATGACGTAC
>CAJTWQ010000044.1 GCA_910579835.1 uncultured Ruminococcus sp. | reverse complement strand
CTTATGTACTTCACGAGCTTACAGCTCCCGAAGGATTCCAGGTAGCGACGGACATCACATTTGAGGTCAAAAACGGCGAACTTGTTACAATTGACGGTGAAAATGTTGATACCGATACAGTTGTAATGATTGACGAAGCTATCGTAACAACAACAACTACATCTAATACAGGAACAACAACCAGCACAACTACAACAACAGTTGTAACGGCAGTTGTAAAAATTGCAAAACAGGACGTACACAGCCAGGAAGTTAAAGGAGCAACTCTTACACTTACCGGCAAGGATGCAGACGGCAATGCAATTAAGTTCCTTGAGGGAATAGTTGAACTTGGAGAAAATGCAACGATACTCAATGATTTTGGAAGTTCAATTATCTGGATTTCGGGTGATACTCCTACAACAGTTAAGCTTACAGACGGTACTTATGTACTTCATGAGCTTACAGCTCCCGAAGGATTCCAGGTAGCGACGGACATCACATTTGAGATCAGAGACGGCGAACTTGTTACAATTGACGGTGAAAATGTTGATACCGATACAGTTGTAATGATTGACGAAGCTATCGTAACAACAACAACAACTACTACTACAACTACAACCACTACAAGCACAACGACTACGACCACAACCACAACATCATCAGTAGATGTTCAGGGCGAGGGCAATGACAGAACAAGAACAACTACAACATTGGATGTTCTCAATCAGGATGTAACAACTACAACAGTAGATGTTCAGGGCGAGGGCAATGACAGAACCAAAACAACTACAAAGAACGTTGCTAAGACAACTACAACAAAAGCCGTTGCTACGACTAATAAGACTCAGCCTCCTAAGACTGGCGTTGACGGCGCTGGAATTGCAATAACTATTACAGTTCTTGCAGCAGCAGCAGCATATATCACACGTTCCAGAAAAAAGGAAGATGACGAATAATTAAAATTATCCCTCCTGCGAAAGCGGGAGGGATTTTTTTAAAATGGGGGTTGTAAAATTTTGAAAAATTTGTTATAATATAAGTGTGGATAAGATTTATATTCGGAGGTGTATTATGAGTTCTGACCCGTACGGGAATTTAACAATCGAATCCCTTTGATCCGGCGGATACTCATGCTCTTTTAAACTTCGCCGGAAATTTCGGTGAAAGGAGCGCTTGTGCAAAGTATTCGGCACAGGTAATTTGCGCTATGATAAGTTATTTTACAACATCAAACGGTAAGCTTGTAAGGCAGGATGAACCCTCCGCAGGCTGCTGGATATCCGTTGTCAGCCCGACTTCTCAGGAGGTTGCAGAGCTGATTGATACTTACGGTCTGGACAGCGGATTTGTAAAATCCTCTCTTGATGAGGAAGAATCTTCACGTATCGAACGGGAGGACGACCAGACGCTTATTATCATTGATACACCTGTTTCTACTGTTGACGATGATAAAACACGAAATTTCTATACCCAGCCAATGGGAATTATTATTACCAATGAGTATGTTTTTACAATTACTTTGAATGAAATGCAGGTAATTAGAGAAGCGTCCCACGGCAGAATCAGAAATCTTCAGACAAATTTCAGGACGAGATTTGTGCTTCAGCTTCTCTTGAGAATTGCAGCTTTGTTTCTGCTTTATCTGAAACAGATTGATAAAATTTCATCCGCTGCTGAACAGGAGCTTCACGGAGCAATGAAAAACGAGCTTCTCATGCAGCTTTTAGCTCTGGAGAAGTCATTGGTTTATTTTTCCACATCCCTTAAAGCAAACGAGGCGACAATAGAAAAGATATTTCGCGGTCGTGTTATCAAGCTTTACGACGAGGACCAGGATCTTATAGAGGACGTTCTCATCGAAATGAAGCAGGCTATTGAGATGTCAAGCATTTATACGGAAATTCTTTCCGGAATGATGGACGGTTTTTCGTCAATTATCTCAAATAATCTGAACATGGTTATGTGGCGTCTTACTCTGATTACGATTATTTTGCAGATACCGAATATAATTTTTGCTTTTTATGGCATTAATACGGCGGATCTGCCATTGCCTTATACATGGTTTGCGATTATGCTTGCAGTCTGTCTTACGGGAATAACGGCATTTGTGCTGATGAAATGGAAACGAAAATGACAGTACGGAAGTTCGTCCAGCCGGCTTGTTCAATTCTCCGCGACACTTTTTCTGTTTTTGCACGAGGGAGTAAGTTATATGCAGAAAATTTATAAGAAGAAATTCCGAAAAAGATTTAAATTATTTTTCTGACAAATCAAAGCGGCTTTTGTGCCGCTTTTTTGTATATATGCGGAAAATCAGCGCATAATAGCTGAAAGAAAGGGGCAGGGAAATGGAAAAAATACAGATATTGGACGATTTAAACCAGAATATAGAAAAAATAAAGGCAATGTCCGGCAATTCTTCCGATATTCTTATAAACGAATTTGTTACCGGCGGAATTTCATGTGCTCTTATCTGCTGTGAAGGCATGGTATCTACGTCGGTAATTACCGAGTTGGTTTTGGAACCTATCACAAATATTCCGCAAAAGCAGAACGTTCGGGAATTGTTTCGGCATATTCAGGAAAATCTGCTCCTGTCAATTGACAGACCAACGGCGGAGGATTACACATCAATGTTCCGTCTGATTCATTCCGGCTTTGCAGTTCTGCTTGGTGACGGGATTGGAAAGGCGCTTGCTTTCGGCGTTCAGGGATATGCTGTCAGGGGGATACAGGAACCGTCCGGTGAAAGTAATATTATGGGAGCGCACGAGGGGCTCACAGAAACGGTAAGGACAAATATGTCTCTTCTGCGGAGACGCCTGAAAACGCCGCAATTGGTTATGGAACTTTTTGTTAAGGGGGAAAAGAGCAAAACCGATCTCTGTTTGTGCTACATGAAGGATCGCGTGCCGGAATCTCTTATGAAAAAGATCCGTGAATCCCTTGACGAAATCAGACTGGAAACAATTCTCTCCACTGGGTATATACGGCCGTTTGTAGAAAATGAAAGATTTGAACTTTTCAGTTCTACGGGGACTACAGAGCGGCCAGATGTGCTCTGCTCCAAGCTAATAGAGGGACGGGTTGCGCTTCTGGTGGACGGGGTGCCGTTTGCCATTGTGATTCCGAAGCTGTTCTGCGAAAGCTTTCAGACTCTCGATGATTATGCGTTCAAGCCTTATTACGCCACCTTTATACGTTGGATAAAGTATGGGGCTTTCGTAATTTCGGTACTGCTTCCGGCGGTATATGCAGCCATAGTCATGTATCATCCGGAGCTGCTCAACAGTACGCTGCTGATGCTTCTGGTGGAATCGGAGAAAAAGGCGCCGTTATCTATAATAACCGAGGTCATAGGCGTACTGCTTATGTACGAAGTGATTCGTGAAGCCGGAATACGTCTGCCAAAACCTGTGGGCGGAGCGGTAAGTATAGTCAGCGGTCTTATAATCGGAGACGCCGCCGTAAATTCCGGACTTATAAGCACTCCGCTGCTTACCATAACGGCGTTGTCGGTAATAAGCGGATTTGTAGTGCCGGAGCTGAATCCTCCCATAACTGTGCTGAGATTTGCATTTTTGGCTGCGGGAGGGCTTTTCGGACTTTTTGGCATAAGCCTTCTTGCATGTGCCGTACTGGTGAATATCAGCGCTACCGAGGATTATGGCTTTCCTTATACAGCTCCTCTTTCGCCTTTTGCAAAGGCTGGTATGGGAGATACGGCAGTACGCTCCGGAATAAGAAAAATGCAGAGCAGAGGCTTTACCGTGGAGGAATATCATGAATGAGATTACAAGAAATCAATTTGCGTCTATGCTACTGATAACAGACGCTTTTGCTCTTTTTTGCTTTACAGGCAGCGTTTCACTGATGACTGTCATTGGACTTACAGTCGGAATTCTGATACAGTTTATTCTTGCAGTCCCACTTATAAGGCTGGGAGGGATCAGCGAAAAACCGGCATATATTTTCTATCTTGCATATCTTATAATGTGGGGCGGACTTCTTTTCGGAATGCAATGGAAAACTTCGCGTCATATATATATTCCTTATGAAAATTCCGGCGGAATCTGGGGAAAGCTTCTTATATCGGGGCTGATTGCTTTGGTTTGTCTTTATATTTCCTCTGCCGGAATAAAGGCTATGGGAAGAGCTTCTCTTATAGCAGCCTTTATAGGTGCGGTTTGTCTGCTTATAGCAGCGGTAAGCGGTCTTGTTCATCTTGAAACAGAAAATCTTTTCCGTGCTGTCAGCGGACGCAGTCTTTTTGAGGAGCTTGCCACAGGATTTGCTCTTAGCGGCGGTGTCGGCAGTTTTGCGATCCTATTAGGGATTACAAAGGGAAGTTCGATGAAAAATGCCGCTGCTTATTTTATCGGAAAGGGCGTTCTCACAGCCGCATTGACATTGACCGCCGTAATGGTGGCCGGAGGAATTATGGAGATCACGGATTTTCCCGTAGTTACTGCCGCACAAGTTTCGCAGCCGTTTTCATCTCAGCGTATCGACTCCCTTTTCCTTATTGTTTTTGCTATATTCGCCGTTTTTTCCATAGCGGTTCAGACAGCGGCAAGTGCATATATATTTGGTGAACTGTTTCCTAAGTTCGTCAGGTTCCGGAGCAGTGTATCGCTGCTTCTTATGATCGGTGCGGCGTTTCTCCTGTGGAAAGTTCCGCTTAACAGCGTTGTTATCGGGGCTGGAGCAGCGGCGGCGCTTTTTGCAGTTCCGCTGATTATTTTGGTACGGCGCGGAGCTGAATCAGCTCTAAAGAAAGGCAGGACATGATGCTGAAAAAACTGATGATTATTATAAGTTTTGGAATATTCACCATGACAGGCTGCGCTGCTACGGGACTTGTCCATGATAAGCATTATCTCCGTTCGGTATCTATAACAAAAGGAGAGGAAATAGAGCTTGCCATGACATTCTTTACGGGGGATGAAAAGGCGGTTATCGCACGGGGCAGGGATATTTCCGAGGCAATGAAGAATGCTGAACTGCTTACGGGAAAGCCTGTATTTACGGGGTACACCGAGCTTGTGGTTCTTGACGGAGGCGATTACGGCGATACGCTGGAACTTCTGCTTAACGACTGGAAGGTGTCGCCGTCATGCATTGTGACTCACAGTGAAAGCGGAAGCATAACTATAGCCGAGGGAGATTCCGAAATGCTGACTGGTTCGGTAAAGCAGGCGCAGGAACAGGGAAAGGCTCCTAAGTGCGATATAATAACGGTTATCGGCAATCTTCTGGATAAAGAAAAAAACTCCGCACAGATAGCGGAGCTTACGGAAAACGGCGTGGTGGGGGTATATGAAATAAGCAGTTAACATATTCTGATGATTTAGGAGCCTGTTTGGCATCGTGTCGCGCACATCCTTTTGGTGAATTATGCATATGACTGGTTGAAAAGTTCACTATATGATACTAAACGGGCTCTGAGAAGACAGGCGGAAGCAAAAAGAAGTTTTCGATTTTCGGAAACTTCTTTTTCTTGACATCTTGTATTAAGGGATGTTGTAATCTGAATAGGTTCTTAATTCTGATGCCTCACAACGCCGTATTCATCATCCAGTCGGTAGTACGGGCAGGAAAAATTTGTCCCCTGAAGAAAACGGTACATTTCATCTTCGTCCAGATTGACCATGCATACATAGCAGTCATAATCCTCGTCATAGACATAATTTGTACAAGTTTCGCAGTTTGTCGTCATATATCCTCCATTGAAAGCGTCGCTACGGCGTTCAGGCTCTCGTCGGCAGTAATTCCGGCAAGCAGATTATAGCTGCCTTGACAGGCGATCATTGCGCCATTGTCGCCGCAAAGATTCTTTTCCGGCATATAACATTCAAATCCCTGCTTCTGACAGGCGGATTGAAGAGCGGTACGGACTCCCGAGTTTGCCGAAACTCCGCCGGCAAGAGCAATTTTTTCATATCCCAGCGACTGAGCGGCACGGATAGTATGATCGGTAAGTATATCTGCAATAGTCCATTGAATACCGGCGGCAAGATCGTTTTTATTAAGGGATATGCCTTTCTGCTCTGCATTATGGAGCATATTTATCACAGCGGTTTTCAGACCGGAAAAGCTGAAATCAAATTCGTTTCCAGCTACGGCAGGACGAGGCAGTTTAATTGCGCGGGGATCGCCGTTCTGAGCGGCATTGTCAATATGAATGCCTCCTGGATAGGGAAATCCCATAGCACGGGCGCATTTGTCGAAACATTCTCCGGCGGCATCGTCACGGGTACGACCCACTACCCTGAACTTCGTGTATGACAGCACCTCAATGATGTGGCTGTGTCCGCCGCTTGCCACAAGACAGAGATACGGCGGTTCAAGGTTTGAATAAGTGAGATAATTTGAAGCGATATGTCCGGCAATGTGGTGAACGGGAATCAGAGGTTTTTCAGCGGCCATGGCCAGAGCTTTGGCAAAGCTTACGCCTACAAGCAGCGCTCCGATAAGTCCGGGAGCATATGTAACGGCTATTCCGTCAAGCTGATTGAGAGTTATACGAGCGTCATCCAAAGCTTTTTTAACCACTTCAAGAATATTTTCACAATGGCGGCGTGAAGCGATCTCCGGAACAACTCCGCCGTATTTTCGGTGTTCTTCAATTTGTGTGGATATTACAGATGATCTTATCTCACGGCAGTCTTTAACCACGCTTGCGGCTGTTTCATCGCAGGAGCTTTCAATTCCTAATATAATCATCGTTTTCCCCCCCTGTCAGGATTGATGTGAATAACTATTCCTGAAATGGTATTTATATTTTTTAGCATCAGAAATCCGTCTTCATCCGGATTCCTGTAAAAATTTTTGCGGTTTGCAATAACTTCGAATCCACACTTTTTATACAATGAAATGGCGGCTTCGTTCGACTGACGTACTTCAAGAAAAAGCTCCACGGCATCCTTTGGGAGTATTTTTTCGAATTCGGCAATAAGCGCAGACGCAAGTCCTCTGCGGCGGAAGTCGGGGTGAACTGCAAGGCTTGTTATGTCGCCCTCGTTCATAACGTAATATCCGCATAGAAGTCCTGCAACATGTCCGTTTTCGGCAATGTACAGCACATACCTGTATTTTCTTTCCGTTTCGTTTTTAAAGGATTCTGCCGACCATCCGTCGCTTCCTACGCAGAGACGGTCAAGCTCTGAAAGTTCCTCGAAAAGCTCGCTGGGGGAGGAAGCATCCGCCCTGATTATTTTTATTTCCATATCATCATCCTTTCGCATCATACCAGCTGAATCCCGTGTGAACGTCGACTGCCAGCGGTACTTTCATTTCGTATACGCCCTGCATTTCCTCTTTCAGAATTTCTGCAGCCATCTGTGCATCTTCGGGCGAAACCTCAAGAATCAGTTCGTCATGAACCTGTAAAATAAGTCTGGCGTCGGGTATTTCCTCTTTAAGGCGGCGGTAAACGTTTATCATTGCAATTTTAATAAGATCAGCGGCTGTACCCTGAACGGGTGTGTTCATTGCAATGCGCTTTCCGGCGGCCTGAAGCATCTTGTTGGAGGAGGAAAGTTCTGGAATTCTCCGTTTTCTGCCGAACATGGTTGCAACGCATCCTGTTTTTACCGCTTCTTCAACCACGCTCTCCGTAAAGCTTTTAACTTTCGGGAAGCGTGCCATATAATCTGAAATATATTTTTTTGCCTGTGCTACTGAAATTCCTATATCCTTTGAAAGGGAAAATGCTCCGATACCGTAGATAATGCCAAAATTTACGGCTTTTGCAGCGCTTCTCATTTCCGGAGTCACCATAAATACGGGCATATCGAACACCTGCGCTGCTGTGGAGGTATGAAAGTCCTCGCCGGAGGTGAATGCGGAGATCATATTTTCATCGCCGCACAAATGAGCCATAACGCGCAGTTCGATTTGACTGTAATCGGCGTCAACCAGGGTTTTTCCCGGTGCGGCGGTAAAAAATTTTCTCATTTGCGAACCAAGCTCCGTGCGGACAGGAATATTCTGCATATTGGGTTTGGTTGAGGAGATGCGTCCCGTCCTTGTCTCCGTCTGCTTAAAGCAGGTGTGGATGCGGCCGTCTGGAGCAATTTTATCTATAAGGCCGGATACATAGGTGGAGTTCAGTTTGGTATACTGCCGGTATTTCAGCACATTGTCCACAATAGGCGATTGGTTTCGCAGTTCTTCCAGAACCTCTGCATTTGTGGAATATCCGCTTTTAGTTTTCTTTTTAGCGGGAAGTCCCAGTTCCTCAAAAAGAACCGTTCCCAGTTGTTTCGGGGAAGAAATATTGAATTCATGGCCGGCATCGTCAAAAATCATCTGCTGTGTTTCCTCTATCTGTTCTTTAAGTGAAATGCCGAAATTTTCAACGCCCTGTTTATTTATACAAATTCCCGTTTCCTCCATAGATGCCAGAACCTCGGTAAGAGGCATTTCAATATTTTCCAGCAGTTCTGTCATGCCATGTACTTCAATTTCACTGCGGAGAACCTTTGCAAGATTTTCAATCGAGACAAGATCGGCGTTTTCTTCCTTTTCGGCATAATAATGTACACCGTATTCAGCACAGAGCTTTTCAATCGTATATTCAGAGGACGAGGTGTTGAGCAAATAGCCGCATACGGCGGCATCGTTTTTTAAATTGGAAAGATTGCCGCCGTGCGCCATAGCAAACCGGTAGTGGAGCTTGGCGTCGTCGGTAGATTTTACGCACTTCGAGGAGAGAAATTTCAGAATAAGCTCCTCGTTGTCAGATGTATAGATATTTTGTCCGCTTCGGACTGAAAGCAGTCCGTTTCTGAATATATAGCTGCAATCCGTCAAGGAAGAAATAATTTCTTTGTCAAGAGGAGCGCAGATAAGGTTCAGTTCTTCTGGAGATTCGGCTTTGTCATTGGCGTCTGATACGCCCTCAGAAGCGGAAATGCCCAGTTTGTCCATTAGCTTGAACATTTCCAGCTCTGATAAAAGCCGGCTTACTGCCAGCCTGTCAGGCTGAGAGGGGATGTAGCTTTTTACAGACATTTCAATGGGGGCGTTCCGCACGATAGCGGCCAGCCATTTGCTTTCCTCGGCAGAGGCCTTTCCTTTTTCCAGTTTCGCTTTTACGCCTTTGGAAAGGTCGGAATCTGCGTATTTTTCATAAAGATTTTCGATAGTACTATACTCTTTTATGAGAGAAGAAGCAGTCTTTTCTCCGATTCCAGGAACGCCGGGGATATTGTCGGAACTGTCTCCCATAAGCGCCTTCAAATCAATGAGATGTATGGGGTCAAAGCCATAATCCTCCGTGAATCGGTCTGTATCGTAATGAATAGTTTCCTTGTTTGTGGCGAGGAGAACGGTAACGTTATCCCCGATAAGCTGAAGACTGTCACGGTCTCCGGTAAGGACAAAGCACTGATCGCCGCTGTCCGTGCAGGATTGTGCAAGGGTTCCGAGAATATCGTCGGCTTCAAATCCCTCGCATTCCAGAATCCTTACTCCCATAAGAGTGAGAAGTTCTTTGACTATGGGCAGCTGCTGAGCAAGTTCAGGGGGCATGCCCTTACGGTTGGCTTTGTAGTAAGAGACAGCCTTGTGCCGGAATGTGGGTAAGCGGAGGTCGAAGGCTACAGCTATGGCATCCGGGCTGACATCGGCAATATTTTTAAGATATATGTTCATGAATCCGAAAACAGCGTTGGTGAATACTCCGTTTTTATTGGAAAGCAGTTTTATTCCGTAAAATGCACGGTTAAGAATGCTGTTTCCGTCTATGGCAAGCAATTTCATAGAATACTCCTTTCATCGGTGGATATACACATATATTATAACATACTTATGGAAAAATAGCAAATAATTTTTAGGAAATCACTTATTAGATACAGCGTATATATTGAACAGTCAGATTTTTTGTCAGATCGCATAAAAATCTGTAGGCATATTGCTGTAAGGAAGGATACGACAAAAAATATACAAACAGGATGTGTATCGAGCTGTTAGGCGTGTTTTGGTCAGTGATTCCTTAATCTATATCCTGAATAGGATTGTTTTTTGGTTAAAATAACAAAAATATAAGAAACTACTTGAAAAAAGATACAAATGCTGTTATTATATAAAGGATTATTCTTTAGGCAGCACTGCAAAATTCATTGCTATGAGAAGTATTCTGGATGAATTCCGCTGTCTGTATTTTCAGAGGCTGTATATATGGAAAGATTTATTAAGCTGTGTGTATCTGTTCTGCCTAAGTCATTGCAGAATGTTTATTATAAATATGAAGAAAAGTGGCTTTATCTTGTTTTCGGAGGGCTTACAACACTGATCTCGGTGGTTACAAAACTGCTGCTGTTTAGCCTTATTCCCGGTGAACCGGCATGGGAGAGTACCGCAGGCGTTGTATTTTCATGGATCTGCGCCGTGACTTTTGCCTTTTTCACCAATAAGAAATATGTATTTAAAAATGAAACAAAAACATCCGGGGAATTCCGAAAGGTATTTTTCGCTTTCTATGGCGCAAGGCTTGCCACTCTTGCAGTGGAGGAGGTAATATTCCTTGTATGCTGCGATTGGCTTAATATCAATAAGACGCTGATAACATTTCTGAGTCAGGTGATAATATTTATTGCCAATTATGTTTTGAGCAAGGTTTTTGTTTTTAAAAAGAAAAATTCGGAGCAGGGCGATGAATGAAACAGTAAATATCGGAAATGTCAGGCTGAAAAAAACAGCCGCTCTTGCGCCAATGGCAGGAGTGGCAGATCGTGCTTACCGGCTGATGTGCCGTGAATTCGGGGCTTCGTATTCTGTCAGCGAAATGGTTTCTGCAAAAGGAATATGCTACAGCGACCGTAAAACAGAGGAGCTGTGCACCGTTACGGCTGAAGAGCGGCCGATGGCTGTGCAGCTTTTTGGCAGCGAACCGGATTTCATGGCAAAGGCAGTGAAGATTGTGCTGCGGTATGAACCGGATATAATTGATATAAATATGGGTTGCCCTGTGCCGAAAGTTGTCAATACCGGAGCAGGCTCGGCTCTTATGAAAGATATGGATCTTGCGGCGGCGATTACGGAAGCGGCTGTAACTGCGGCCGAAAAAACTCCAGTTACTGTAAAGCTGCGGAGCGGCTGGAGCATAGATTCTATAAATGCTCCGAAGCTTGCGGCAGTTCTGGAAAATGCCGGAGCAGCTGCTCTGACTGTACACGGACGGACAAGAGATCAATTTTACAGCGGAAGCTCGGATTCGGAAGTAATAAGAAATGTTAAGGAATCCGTAAAAATTCCGGTGATCGGCAGCGGAGACGTCACCGATTTGACGTCATGTCTGAAAATGTATGAAGAAACAGGCTGCGATCTGGTTATGATAGGCCGCGGAAGTTACGGGAATCCTTTTGTTTTCCGTGAAATAGACAGCTGGTTCAGCGGAATCCCCTATACGCCGCCTTCCGTTGAGGAAAAAATGCAGGTGATGCTTCGGCATATACGTATGATACTCAGTCTTAGTGAAAAATCAGAAGAAATGGCTATGCATGAAGCCAGAAAACACGCTGCATGGTACATGAACGGATATTATGGATCAGCAAAATTTCGGGGAAGATGTTATCTGCTTTCGTCATATGATGAAGCGGTCAGATTATCAGAGGAATTTATAGAACTTCAGCGTTGGCATAATGTACAAAAAAAAACGCAAAACTTTGTATGAACGCACAAACAGCCTGAAAGAGTTTGTGCAAATACCTAAAAAATGCCTTAAATACGTCATTTGAATGATGTGCCATTTGCTGAAATAAGAGAAGATCGCTAAGAGATTCGGAATAATTTGTAATTGCAAAATTCCAGAATATGTGTTATAATTATGATACAGCAGTGGGGCTTACGGCGGAAAATTACATAGGATAATATAAATCACGCACACCTCATTGCACCGGTTTTACGGTGTTCCGGATATATTTCGGTACGGGGTATAACAGGAGAGAAAAATGAAAGTAAAAAAGAGTCGTTCGTTTGCAGCCGTTCTTGCAACAGTTTTGCTGGTTTTATCACCGGTAAGCTGCGGCAATACTAAAAACGTTGGAAAAATTGAATCAACTGATTCGCTTGAAGCGCCGTTGGAGCAGTCAAGCGCTGAAACGCATGCGGGGGAGCTTACTACAGAGCCGCCAACTAAACCGATACCCGAGGATAAGGTGGTTCATGTATGTGCGGCCGGAGACAACCTGATACACTACTCAGTTTATAAGAATGCCGAGCAGTACGCGGCGGAAGCAGGAAACGGAGCAGCATATGATTTTGCTCCTCTTTATGAAAATGTCCGTTATATAATCGAGGATGCCGATGTCGCTGTGCTCAATCAGGAAACGATCATCTCCCAAAGCAACGAAATAAGAGGTGCAAACGGCGGTGCGCTGCTGTTCAATTCTCCTCCTGAGGTTGCCGACGCGGTTATTGATCTTGGCTTTGACGTTTTTACAATGGCGAATAATCATCTTCTTGACTTTGGCGCATCAGCGCTGGAGGAGTCCATAAGTTTTTGGAACGGTAAGGCAATTGAAAATAATCTTACTGTGCTGGGGGCTTATCTCAATGAAGAGGATGCGAACAACATCCGTATTCGTGAGGTGAACGGTGTAAAGATCGCTTTTCTGGCTTACGCTGAACATCTTAACGGCAACGAAATTCCTTATGATTCGCCTTTGAGAGTGGTTATGACCTATGAGGAGGATGTTATCGAGCGGCAGATCAAGGAAGCCTCTGCTCAAGCTGATGCAGTTATCGTATCGGCACACTGGGGCGTTGACGACGTTCAGATTGTGAATCCCGAACAGATTGCCCTTGCCAATAAAATGGTAAACTGGGGGGCGGACGTTATTCTCGGATGCCATACTCATACAGCTGAAACAATGGAATGGATTGAACGCGATGACGGTACAAGAGGATTTGTCTACTATTCAATGGGAAATTTTATCTGTGCACAGACAGATAATTTTAATCTGGTAGGTGAAATTCCGGAGTTTGATCTTGTTGTTGACGGTGAGACCAATGAACTTACTGTTGAAAACGTTTCCTGTGTTCCTACTATTGTTCATTACGATGACGGTAATTTTTCTAATATGAGGATATATCCTTACAGTAAGTATACTCCTGAACTGGCGGCAAGCCATGGTATTCCCTATGCGATTCCGCAAGGCACTTACAATACGTTTAGCTGGGACATTGTTAATTCTATAATTGAGGAAAATATTCCGGAAGAATTCAGGGATTTGGATAGATGAATTGCTTAATTCATCTATCATTAAAAATACAAGATTTCAACAAAATTGCAAAAATTTTTTTGTTGTGCAAACCGTTCAAAAATTAATAGACCTGTTTATATAAAATACCAAAAAAGATATAAACCTATTTACATTTTTGAAAGGCTGTTATATAATAAAGTCAGGAATAAATATAGATTTGGGATTAAGTATCTCATCACGGCAGTGTGGTGCGTCTTACGCTTTGGCTGCTGCGCAGAGAACAAATTTGTGACCGCTGCTTCAGGCAGTGTTAAACCATGTCTGTATGTCTTTATGTGTGACAGTACGGTCAGAATTTTGCTCTGAATACGGCCGCTTTTGCGGATACGGCAGAAAGTTCTGCCGGAATTAAGACACGATATAATCAAAGGAGCTTTTTGTTCCTTTGTTATATAACATCAATGAAGAAGGAGGAAAAAAATAATGAAGACAAAAAAGGTAGTCGTTGGAGCAGTTGCTGCTGCGATGCTTTCACTTCCCGTTTGCTCAATTGCACCGGCCGTTGCTGCTGGCGAAACAGTGCAGATATCCGTTAGTTCAGCTGAAGCTAAGGCAGGAGAGCAGTTCACAGTGGATGTGTCACTTGCTGATATTCCATCGACCGGTATTCAGGCAATCGATTTCTCAATTGTCTATGACAACACTTTTATCACGATTGATAGTGTGAAAGCTGGTGCCATTACTTCTACAAAGGCAGAGGGTTCGGACTCCACAGGCGGAGAGGCTCCCATATTTGACAGTTCAATAATGAATGAAGAGGGCAAAGTTACTTTGATGTGGTCAACTGCACTTGAAGATTCTTCTTACTGGATTAGTAAAGATGGCGTTTTCTGTACAATTACCGGTACGGTTTCAAAATCGGCTCCGGAAGGAACTGTAGTTGATCTTAAACTCGCTCCTATCCCTCGTGAGACATATCCGGGTTCGGGAGTTCTTGTTGATAAGATCGCATGCGGCTATTTCGACGGTACAAATAAGGTTTCGTATGAAGTTAAGTCAAATAATGGCAAGGTTACCGTACCAGGCGGCGAATCCAAGGGAATCCGTGGTGACGCTAACTGCAACGGAGAGGTTCGTTTGAATGACGCTGTACTTATTATGCAGTCACTTGGTAATCCTGATGTTTACGGTGTAAACGGAAGTGACCCATCACACATTACTGAGAAAGGAATTGCAAACGGCGATGTTGTCGGAGGTCCTGACAATAAGGGCGGCGATCTGCTCACAAATAGTGATGCTCTTCAGATTCAGAAATTCCTTATTAACCTCGTAACTGAACTCTAATTCTATGATTATCTGATTTGTCTCCCTTACAAAGGAATACGACCCCCATTTTTAAATTTATTAAAGGCTAAAAACCTAAAGAAAGGAATTATTACAAATGAGAAAGTTTATTTCTGCAGTTACATCTCTTGCGGTAGCTGCATCAATGGCAAGCGTTCTTATGCCGGCAAGCGTTATAGCTGCCGAGGATGCTTCCAAGGGTTTGTCTCTTGAAGCATACTCAGAGTCTGATTCTAAGTATGCTGCAATGGGTTCTAATATAACTGTTTCTGCTGAAGATATTAAAGCAGGAGATGTTACAATTCCATGTGCACTTTATATTGACGAAGTAGATCATGCTGATACGATCGGTGCAGCATGGACAGTAACCGGCGGTGCGGACGCTGCTAATATTACATTTGAATCTTATGATCCTCTATCATCTTATTGGGATTCTGCAAAGAGCTACACTTTACCAGATGGAATGGAAATTTCTACTGATTGTTATCTTACTTTTGCTGGTGCTTATGATGCTGTTGATGAGATTTATAGCAATTCAGGTATGTATATTCTTGCATGTCAAAAGGGACAGAAATCCGGAAATGTGGATAATTATTTCTATTCTGTAAACTGGACCTCTCCTGAACTTGGTTTTAATTATACCGGTGAAAAGAGTAATTCTCATCCTGTTGTAGTATTTGATGTAATACTTCCAAAGGGAACATCTGCCGGCGAGTATACAGTTGAATTCCTTCACTTCAATACATCTAATGATCCTAAACAAGTTAACCCTGTAACGATGATTGAAACTAAGGGTAGATATACAAAAGAACTTGGAAATCTGAATCTTACAAACTTGACAATAAATGTTAAGGGTGAGGGAGAGAATCCTGGTGATACAACAACCACAACTACAACAACCAAGAAAGACGGAACAACAACCACAACCACAACAACGAAGAAGGATGACGGAACAACAACCACAACAACAAAGCCAAATCCGACAGATG
>CAJTWQ010000043.1 GCA_910579835.1 uncultured Ruminococcus sp. | reverse complement strand
AGGGAATTGACGTCCGCGTTATATATGACGGAATGTGTGAAATTACCACCCTCAGCTTCGACTACAGTCAGCGACTGGAAAAACTGGGAATAAAAAGCAAAGCATTTTCACCTATTATGCCGTTTCTCTCCACTCATTACAACTATCGTGATCATCGTAAAATACTTGTAATTGACGGCAAGGTAGCTTTCAACGGTGGAGTTAATCTTGCCGACGAATATATAAACAGGATCGAACGCTTCGGTCACTGGAAAGACACCGCCGTTATGCTCAAGGGAAATGCCGTTCAGAGCTTTACGCTTATGTTTTTGCAGATGTGGAATATTGCAGTTAAAAATCCTGAGTGGGATAAATTTTTGGAACTGCCGGAGGAAAAAATTCAGAGTTCTGGATTTGTAATGCCATATGCTGACTGTCCCCTGGACAACGATAAAGTCGGTGAATGCGTTTATATGGATATTCTCAACCGTGCTAAAAGCTATGTGCACATTATGACTCCGTATCTTATTCTGGACGGAGAGCTGGAATCGGCTCTGAAATTTGCAGCGGAACGTGGTATCGACGTTAAAATTATACTTCCGGGTATTCCTGATAAAAAAGCCGCTTACGCACTGGCAAAGACGCATTATAAAGCACTTCTCAGGTCTGGGATCAAGATATATGAATATACGCCAGGATTTGTCCATGCAAAGGTATGCGTATGCGATGACGAGAAGGCAGTTATAGGAACAATAAATTTTGATTACAGAAGTCTTTACCATCATTATGAATGTGCCACATATCTTTTCAAAACAGATTGCATAACGGATATAGAAAGAGACTTTGAAGAAACTCTCAGCAAATGCAGACCGGTTACACCGGAAACTATAAAAAAAGAAAAGCTTTATTATAAGATAGTCGGCAGCATAATGAAAATAATTTCTCCCCTTATGTAGCAGCGTGACACTGGATCCGGTCACACTATTACCAATTGATGCTCGTTACCCAGTATCAAATCTGAAATAAATACCCTCAAATTCATAAACACATCAGACCTGACAGTCAACAGAGCAAAAAATTCTGGAATTTTTATATTATTTGCTAAAAACTCTTGTATTCCTTAAATATATATGTTATAATAAAAATATCATAGGAAAAGGAGGGAACAGCTTGGCAGATTATATCTACCTCATAATGACACAGACAGGAACAAGACCTGCAAGATTTTTCAGATTCTTTACAAAAAAGCCTTACAATCACGTTTCCCTGTCCGGTGATGAAAGGCTTTCAGAAATGTACAGTTTTTGCAGAACATATTGCCGGTTTCCGCTTCCTGCAACTTTTAATAAAGAAATAGTAGGAAAAGGCACTCTCGGTAAATTTGACTTTATTCCCTGTGAAATATATAGGATTCCAGTAACAAAAGCCCAAAAATTTGAATATAATAGAATTATTAAACACTTCAACGCCAATCACAACGTATATTCATATAATATCCTCGGTCTGCTGGCAGTTTATTTCAACATAGAATGGAACAGAAAAAAAAGTTTTGTGTGCTCTCAGTTCGTTGCTTATACCATGGATAAGATCGGTATTCAGCTTGAAAAGCCTTTCTGTCTTTATAAACCCGATGATTTCCGCCGTTTTCCCGGTTCGTCCCTTATCTTCTCCGGGGAACTTAACAGCTTTTACTCATGTATGCAGTCAAAGCCGGCTGCAAAGAGAAATCAAATAGCACGTTAACCGCAGCTCATCCGGAGACAGAAGATATGCTCCGCAGTACAGCCTGCTTTCCGGCGCTATAGCTGAAAGATCCAGGAGTATTTCATGGTTGAGAACTTCCAAGGACGCTGTATCTCCATAGAGATCAAGACCAGCAGGAACGATCTTATCATCTGAAAGCCGGTTGTATGAATTTGTATAGGAATTTAAAAACATCCATAAACCGAATGTCAGGAGCATGTATATAAATACAGCCCTGACTGCGGTTTTTTTTCTTTTTTTACTCATTCTACCCTCCCCCGGCGTAATGCCGGATTCATTATTACAAAGATTCTAAGATCTTTCAGACATTTCATTAAGCATATCGCCCAGAGATCTTCCGATAAGCTGACCGGAATACTGTGCCTGTTCAAGAGTATTTCCATGAGAACCGACCTCTATAAGCAGACTGCCTGTGGTAAGATCCTGATTATAATGACGGTAATCAAATAAAATCGGTCTGGTCAGACCAGGATTATCCCCCTCCAGCTTCTCCTGAAGCCGACAGGCAAAATGGAAATTCTTCATATAATAAGGCATTCCCAGCGTACCGTCGTCGCAGCCGGATATTATCATTATCTGCGCAGCTTCTCTTCCTTCAATTTCTACATACGGCTGATTGGCAAAGCCCTCACCCGATATAGCGTCCCGATGAATATCAAGTGCCACCTTGATACTTGGATACTGTTCAAGTATCGGCGTTATGGAGTCTCTGCTGCGGCTATATGAACCGTTATATGATGGGTAATCATGTATTGTGCGCACATGGATAACTCCGATTCCACGCGCTTCAAGCTCCGCCTGAATAGCGTCTCCCACCATAACCATATTTTTTGTCTCATCAGTTGTCCGATAATTAAAACCTGAGTCATAATGCTCACGAACATACGGTTCAAAACTCTCGGTAGTGTGGGTATGATATATAAGAACTTGAGGCTCTGCGGTATCCTCAATGGTAAAATCCGGGAGACAACGGCTTTCTTTTATCAGTGTGTCATTTGAAATATCTGTCTTATTATTGACCTGACCGCCGTTTTCCAGATCAAAGAAAGTAGTTCCACTGTAGGGGGAATAGGTAGTTCTGATAATATCTCCTCCTACAGTCCACTGTTCCTCAGTCGGATAAGGCTTTTCACCAGGATTTTCTGCTGTCATTTCCAATGGACTTTGAAGTCTTATCACAGGATCGTCAGCGGTTTCAGCAGTTACTCCATAGCCCTGAGAAAGAATCAAACTTCCGCATAGTATATCATCCGCATCATTTTCAGCAGGTTCCTTTGTATATACGGACCGATCCTCTTCCGGTTCTGCCGGAACGGCGGCAGACGGTGTTTTTTGGGTAAAAAAACCATTTGTTCCTGACAAAGCTGCTCTTAGTCCCTTTACTCCGCTTGCTGCTCCCGCAATTCCCAGCGGAAGCAGCAGCAGGACTAAACATTTCATGATAACTTTGATCTTTCGGCATCTTATACGTTTCATATCCTCACCTCATTATTATAACCTTTCATTTTATTATATTCATAAAATCAGAGTTATATTTCTCAGATGACATTTTTCATCCGAATAACACATAAACTTTGTTGAGGTGAGCTATATGTATAAATGCTGCAATTTAAAAAAGATTATCCATATTCTAATCATTTTAACTTTAATCTTTTCCACGGGCGGAATACTTATTTTTCTTGCAAAACATTTTTTCTTTTCGTCCGCCGCTGAAAAAGATGAATCCCCCGTTCCGCTTCCTGTCATCATGTATCACAGCGTTTACGGAACCCAGCCATCGGAATATATAGTTACCCCGTCTCAACTGGAAAATGACCTGATCTGGCTCCGGAACAACGGATATATATCGGTCACTGCCGCAGAACTGACAAATTATACCAACGGACATGGCGACCTTCCTGAAAAACCAGTTCTTATAACTTTGGATGACGGCTTTTATAACAATCTCTCTGAACTTCTGCCGCTGTTAGAAAAATACGATATGCACGCTGTTGTATCGGTCGTAGGACGGTACACGGAGGCAATTGCGCCAAAAGATCCGCATTCATCCGCCTATTCTTACCTGACATGGGAGGATATTTCACAGCTTGCAGCTTCAGGCAGAGTTGAGATCGGAAATCACACTTATGACATGCATTGTGGAAACGGAATTCGCCACGGCTGTTCCATAGCCGCAGGAGAAACAGAAGAAGAATATCACAATGTTCTTTTCAGCGATCTATCACTACTTCAGGAAGAACTTCATCGCTGTACAGGAATAACCCCTATAGTTTTTGCATATCCTTTCGGATATATCAGCCGGGAAAGTCTGCCTGTAATCCGGGAATGCGGATTTCTCATTACACTGACCTGTTATGAAAGAATGAATTATATTACCCGTGATCCTGATTGTCTTTTAGGTCTCAGCCGCTATAATCGCAGCGGGCTTTATTCCACGGAGGAGTTTATGTATCGTCTGACAAAAGAAAACAACACCCGTTAGGGTGCTGTACATAATTCTGACGTTAAAATGTAAACATTAAAATAAAAATCATGATCTAAAACTTTCCCAAACAATGTGATGTTCTCCAGCCATATTCTGCAATAATCAAAGCAGCCTTTTCCATAACATTATTCTCAGCAAGCTCATTAATAGCTTTCTGAGCAGTAAAAGCAACTGCAAGCATTCTTTCCTGAGGGAAACGACAATATACTTTGAAAGTGGATTCAAATACACCGATAAATATATCAGCGAGCTTTTTCGGACTATTCTTTACAAGCTCATCAAAAGATGTTTTCCAGTAATCATCTTAACCGACCAGTTCCGCTGTTTTTCTTGAAATTGACAAGAGTCTTTGCAAATCACCGTTTTCAGCAATAGAATTATTATAAAACATCATAAATTCATTTTCGATTCTATCGCCCAATATATATGCATCCCCGTTTCTCGACTCAACAATCACAATTTGAAGAACAGATACTATTACATAAAGGATCTTCTTCCGGTCTGACGCATCTAAACTTACCATATCTTCAACCGTATCCATAATCCCATGAACGCAGAGTCTGCCGCCCATTGAAGCGATTACTGCAAGAAGCGTTTCAGCATGGACACCTTTTTCATTCTTTAGCATATTCTTAATGTTAACATAAATTTCCTGTGCAGCAATCTTTGAAACTATTAGAGGATCCTCTGAGCGCTTTAAATCCACTTGATACGCCATTGCACGAAACTCCGGACGGCTTTCACCGAACTGCGGAATTTCATCATAAGAGCGTTCTTTTACGACATAATTTAAATAAGTACGGTGCATACTTTTCTGTAAATATGCGCAAAAGCACTGCTTCGTTAATTGTATTGGCTGTTCTTTTTCCTATAACCGGATTCTCAGCCTTTTGTTTTTTTCTTTAGCATCAGCTGCATTTTTCTCAAAAACATATTACTACCCTAAAACAATTTAATCATTTAAAGTCCAGCTTCCCAACTCCAACTGCGCACCTCAAGCTCCTCAAGATTGAACGGAGTCCGCTGATATACGCAGTAATTCAGCCAGTTTGAGAACATAAGATTCGCCGTACATTTCCATGAAAACAAAGGAACGTTATCAGGATTATCTCCGGGAAAGTAATTATACGGCATCTGAATATCAATACCTTTGACAAGATCGCGGCGGTACTCGCAGGCAATAGTATCACGATCATACTCTGAATGACCAGTAATAAAATACTGCCGTCCGTTCTTATTTGCAACTATATGAATGCCGGAAATATCAGAAGATGTAAGTATTTCTAACTGATGGATTTTATCAATATCCTCTCTGCGCACCTCCGTATTTCTGGAATGAGGCACATAAAAAATATCATCGAATCCACGGAGAAGCTGACAGTTGCTTACCTCAGCCCTGTGAGGAAAAACACCGAACATTTTCTTTTCCAAAGGATATTTAGGTATCCCAAAATGATAGTAAAGTCCGGCCTGAGCCGCCCAGCAGATGTACAGCGTAGAAAACACATGGGTTTTTGACCACTCCATGATTTCAGTAATCTCGTCCCAGTAATCCACTTCTTCGTATTCAAGAAGTTCAACCGGAGCGCCGGTAATTATCATTCCGTCATAGCGGTTGCTTCTGATTTCATCAAAAGTCTTGTAAAAAGCCTCCAAATGGCTCTGAGAGGTATTTCGTGATATGTGAGAAGCCATCTGAAGCAGATCAATATCCACCTGCAGCGGCGTATTGCTAAGAAGCCTGAGTATTTGGCTTTCCGTTTCAATTTTTTTCGGCATGATATTGAGAATAACAACTCTAAGCGGCCGGATATCTTGATGCTCCGCCCTGTCCTTGGACATTACGAATATATTCTCGTCTCCCAAAGTTTTAAATGCCGGAAGCTCCGCCGGTATTCTTATCGGCATCTGTCATTCTCCTTTCAAAACTATGTTTAAAAATAATGTGTCGGCAAACTGTGATCAATTGCTGTTATGCTTACAGTTTTGGCAGCCGTTCATAAACCTGTCAATACTTTCCGTTGTGACGCTGTTCGATTCAAGAAAGTGAAGCCGGCGGAGATTATCATATTTTTTCTCCTCTGGAAGATTGAAAACAGCCGTTTCTATCCCTTTCAAACAGCTTTTGAAAAGAACAGATCTTACCAGTCCGTCGCATAGCATAAGCTCGCCGCCGTCGTCGTAATCGAATATCACTGTTTTATCCGGCTTATAGGCATATGCAATAAATCCAACAGCCTGTCCAGCCTCAATAGCCTCGGTTATATGCAGATCATATCCGTCCGAACGCCTGAGAAGTTCCTCATACCCCTCAGTACCAAACTTTTCCTGTATTTCAAGCATTTTACTTCTCCTTACCGATTGCCGTTCTTAAAGCACGAAGTTCTTCGGCAGTAAGCTCACGGAATGTTCCGGGCTTAAGCATACCGAGCTTCAGAGGTCCTATGCTTATACGGCGGAGACGTGCGACTTCAAGTCCCACAGCTTCGCACATTCTGCGTATCTGACGATTTCTGCCTTCCTTGATAGTTATAAGAATCACCACACGGCCGCGTTCCTTTTCTTTGACAACCACGCTAGCCGGAAGAGTTTTTCTGCCATCTATCTCCACACCCTCGGAAAGAGCAACCAGCTGCCGGTCGCTTATGTCCGGACGAACCGTTACACGATATGTCTTTGAAACATGACGGCTGGGATGCATAATACTATTTGCAAATTCTCCATCGTTAGTAAAGAGAAGCAGTCCCTCGGAATTCCTGTCAAGACGTCCTACAGGATAAACACGCTCCTCAACGCCCTCCAGAAGATCCATAACACAGCGTCTGTCCAGCTCGTCAGACACCGTAGTTACATAGCCCCTTGGTTTATTCATCATCAAGTAAATAAAATTCTTTTTTCTGGGAATTGATATCCGTTCGCCGTCAATCGTCACTAAATCCTTAAAGCCGCACTTGTCGCCTAACTTCACAGGACGCCCGTTAATCTTAACCCTGCCCTGAGATATAATCTGCTCTGCTTTTCTGCGCGAACAGACACCGCTGTCGGCTATCATTTTCTGAATCCTGATTTTTTCCATTTATCAACCTTTTCCGTCAGGAACATTCCCCCGACTTAAAAAAATATCACATTAATTGTCCGGCATTTTAAAACTGCCGGTTTATCAGCGGAAAAAAAGGCGTTTAAGTTCTTTAAACCAATTTTTACTCCGCTTTTTATTTTTAGAATTCTTTTTCTTCACGGCGGCATCCTCCTGAGCACATAGGGGGATCCTTGTAATCTCCCGACCGCGAAAGCTGATCTCAAGCTGTGCCACCTCATCCCCCTGATTTACGGGAGCATAAACAAAAGGCGGTGAAATTACACGGAGACCTATATCGCCTGTATTCTGTCCCAGAGACGTAACCGTCACCGGAATCTCTCCGGGAGCGGCGATCAGTTTATCCTTACCAGCGCCTGCCAGTTCAAGCTCAAATGATTCCGGGACAGGAACTTCTGTTTTCCGGACACGGCTGAATCCGTAATCATAAAGACGGCTATGGTCATCCCAGTCGTTTCGATCATTAAGAGTAACGCAGATAAGATCCATTCCGTCACGCTGACAGGCGGAAACAAGACACCTTCCTGCCTCATCGGTAAATCCTGTTTTAACGCCGTAAACTCCATTGCACATAGTCAGCAGTTTATTTGTATTCTTTAGCCAGCGCTTATAAGGAGGATTGCCAAATTCCAGCTGAATAGATGACTGAGAGCAGATCTCACAGAAAATTTCGTTTTTCAGAGCTTCCCTTGCAAGAATGGCCATATCATACGCAGAAGAACCATGCCCCTCTCCCTCAAGACCGGAAGGAGTCACGAAAAAGGTTCTTGAAAGACCGAGTTCACGTGCCCTGTCATTCATCATTTCAGCAAAATCCTCAATATTACCCGCAATTCTTACTGCCGCTGCATTGGCGGCATCATTGCCGGACGGCAGAAGCATACCGCAGCAAAGAGCATATTTAGTAACAATATCGCCTTCCTGAAGTCCCATGGACGAACCTTCCACCTTAATCGCATCGCTGTCTACCACAAATTCTTCGTATAAATCTCCGCTTTCAAGGCAAAGCAGCACTGTCATGATCTTGGTTGTACTTGCCATAGGCAGCTTCCGGCTGCTGTCACGTTCATATATGATTTCCCCGGTATCAGCGGAAATCAGAACGGCCGCTTTAGCCGATATTTCCGGTTCATCGGCACAGTATACATATATGCTCCTTAAAGGCAGCATCCCTGCCATGATAAGAACCGCTACAAAAACAGTACAAAGCTTCTTCATTTTCATACCTCCACAAAAGACGTGCTCTTTTGTAAAGATATGCCCCATAATGGTGGATTATTCCTCTGCCGTATCAGCTGATTTCTTTGATTCTTTCTTCTTGCTTATGATCCCCTGAACCTTTTCAATAATCATAGGCGCCTTTTCAATAGCATTTCCAATAGGATCATTTGAAGGAGTCATGGATACCATCTTGGCTGTTCCGTCAGGAGAAACAACGAGAAATCCTTCCGGTTTAATTGAAACACCGGCTCCTGCGCCGCCGCCGAAAAGATTTTTATCATACTTTGAAGGGAGATCGGAGCCCCCCGACGCAAAACCATAAGAAACCTTGGAAATAGGAATAATAGTCGTGCCGTCGTCAAGTTTGATTGGCTCACCTATAATAGCGTTTACATCCGCCATTTCCTTTACCTTTTCCATTGAAATCCCCAAAAGATCACTTACTGATGTTTTTCCAGCATTCATACTAAAAACCTCAATTCTGTATTATTTCTGCACTGCGACAGATTTTTTTCTTCTATTAAGTTTGCCGGGAATAAAAACCCGGAAAATATATGTTATCAGAAACCAGAGTCCTGCTATAACAAACGTACCGGCACGGAATTTAAGCTTGAACGCTGCGTCAAACCTGCCCTTTTTCAGCCCAAAGCACGGCTGGACGTCAACAGTTTTAAGCCTTACCGTAAAGATTCTGCTCATGAGGGCAAGTCCCCTAAAAGTCACAGCGCTAAGCCGACCGTAATTGAGAGCACATTTATAAGCATCCTCGTCAGCTATCACAAAATCAATATAAAGATCGCTGAACTTAAAAGCCTTGAAAATCAGGCAAAGAGGATTTTTTGCGCTGCCCCATATGTCAATGAGCATATCAAACTTTTCGCTGAGGGATTTTCCTTTTTCTTCGTCATCATTACCCTTTTTCTTTACTTTATTCTTTTTTCCAATTTTCCTGTCATTAAGAATATCATCGAATAAATCGTCATCGCTGTCATCATTTCCACAGGAATTCTCAAGCGTCTGTTCCGATGTCTGTACATTCTCCGTAAGATCTTTCGCTTCACTGTCCTGTAAAGCTGAATCCGAATTCTCCGGAATTTCCGTTCCCGAATTATCATCCGCAGCCGTAAAATCTGCTTTCTGCTCCGGAACGTCCTGCAAATTATCTTCCGGCGGTATATCAGCCTTTGCATTTCTTTTCCATTTGAATTTTCCGGACTTGACCGATTTTTTTTTCTTCTGAGAATTCTTCTTCTTTTTTGCTTTATGTCTTTTTAGCCAGCCCAAAATCCCGCCGCCGTCAGAATCCATAACGTTTATCGCCCAAAGATTAACTTTATATTTCAACTTGCCGCCGATAAAGCTTACTTCGCCGCCAACCGGCATTATAAGTACAAGCAGTGTCAGTCCTAATACGGCAAGAAGTATAAATAGCAGAATTTTCAATATAATCATTTCCTGCCGTTCCTTTCGTTAAATGTTTTCTTCATTTATTTTCTCCGAAACCGCTTGACTTGGCAGAGGCGGAAGCTCGGAAACAGAGCTGAGACCAAAACTTCGCAGAAATATCGCCGTTGTACGATATACCAGTGGTTTTCCCGGAATATCCAGACGTCCAGCTTCCTCAACCAATCCCTTTTCAACAAGATTATTTATAACCGAGGAACTATCAATCCCTCTGACGTTTTCCACAAATCCCTTTGAAACAGGCTGATTATAAGCAATAATAGTTAATGCCTCCATTGCTGCATTAGACAGAGGCGTTGTCTTTTTGGTTTCCAGAACCGCATGTATCTGCGGCGAAAATTCCTCACGGGTACACATCTGATAACTGCTGTCCAGCTTTTTAATGCATATGCCGCTGCCACAGTCGTCATATCGCTCATTTATAATTCTTATCATTGACGGAAGCGCTCCGGCATCTACCTGACATGCCTCCGAAAGCCGAAAAATCTCCACAGGATCGCCGCTGGCAAAAAGAACAGCCTCTATTGCACCGAGTTTTTCTTTGACATCCACAGTCTTTTACCGTCCTTTCTGCTCTTGAAATAAACAGTCATATTATCGTCGCTTATAGTGATTCTGCCGGATCTTGTCAGCTCCAGCACCGCTAAAAATGTTGCTACTCTTGCAGATCGGTCAGTTACTCCCTCATACAGCTTGTCCATAGAAGCTTCTCCGGTAGAGTACAGCTCTCTCAGAATACGCACGACCTTAGACATTACAGAAACAATGCGCCGCTTAACAACAGAGTTTATTTTACTCTCCGCCGACTGCCTTTTAATTTCAGTTATAACGCTTTTCCGAGAAATACCGCTGTATGCCAAGGCAAGACAGCTGGGAGCATGTACCAGACTGTAAGTCATATCGGCTTTTATTTTCATGGGGGTACGAACAAAAATACTGCCGCCTATAAAAGATTCAGAGAGGCTTTTCGCAGCGATCTTACAGAGAGAGTACTCTATAAGAGTTCCTTCCAGTTCTTTTTTCAGCTGCTCAGCCTCCTCCGGCTGCGGAAGCAACGAAGCCGTTTTAATATATATCAGCCTTGCCGCCATTTCAAGAAATTCTCCTGCAAGCTCTAAATTCTGCTCGTGAGCCTGATCAATATAAATAAGATACTGCTCCAGCAGCTTTGATATTTCTATATCGCAGATATTAAGCTTATGCTTAGAAATAAGATTAAGCAGCAAGTCAAGCGGCCCTTCAAAAACCTCAAGCTTGAAAGAAATAGAGGCCATAGCTTATCCCCTTGCTACGGGTATCCATGAAACCAGCTTCCATATAAGATCCTGCATCGCGTTGCTTATTATATAAAGAGGATTATACTGAGCGTCCACCGTATTTAAAACAATAATAAAAATAAGAAAACCTATCTGCACCTCGCGCTGATGAACATAAAACCAGCGGTCGAATTTCTGACCGGTGAAAGTACGGAGAATATTGAATCCGTCCAAAGGCGGCAGGGGTATCAGATTAAATACTGCAAGGCCTACATTGACAGCCACCAGAAACTCTGTAAGAAGAATTGCGCAGAAAACAGGCGTAATCTGATTGTTAACAAAGAAGTCGTAACGCGCATCATACCCAGCGCTGGTTGCAAGAATTCCGGCATGAACAAACGCCGCGGCAATAGCCGCCAGAATATTTGAAGCAGGTCCGGCCAGAGCTGTAAGCGCAAAACCGGCACGATATTTCTTCATTCTCAGCGGATTCACAGGAACAGGCTTCGCCCAGCCAAATCCCGTAAGCATTATAAGGGCGGAACCAAGTGGGTCAAGGTGAGCAAAGGGGTTAAGAGTAATACGTCCCTGACATTCAGCCGTATCGTCTCCCAAGCGACGTGCCGTCCAAGCATGTGCCAGTTCATGAAGAGGCAGTACAAGAAGCATGGTAAGAGCACGTGCAAAGTATTTAATAAAAACTTCTATATCCATATTGATCCTTTCATAAATATAAGATTTCAGGCTACTATTTATTATTATACTACATTCTAATTAATTTTTCAAGTAATAAATGAAATTTTTTACTGCCTGACACAAAAAAATGTGCCGAAAAGACTTTTTCAAAATTTTTTTGTTTTTTTTTAAAAAAAGACTTGCTTTTTTCCAAAAGATGTGATATTATATTAATGTTGTATTTTTGAAATTGTTAAGGAGGTGCAACCTAATGGCTAAATGTGAAATCTGCGGAAAGGGCGTTACCTTTGGTATTAAGGTATCTCACTCACACAGACGTACAAACAGGACATGGAAGCCTAATGTAAAGCGTGTAAAGGCTATCGTCAAGGGTACTCCTTGTCATATCTACGCTTGTTCAAGATGTCTGCGTTCAGGCAAAGTTGAAAGAGCGTAATTTCCGTGAAATGAATGAAATATGGAGCGTTCCTGACGGAACGCTCCTTTTTCTGTCTGTATCTGCTGAAATTATCGCTGTTCACAAGTCAGGCGCCTGCTTTCCTGAAATTTCTTTTTCCACTCTGCTCTGCTGTGGAGTATCAGAATAAATGCGATTCCATTAAGAAGCAATGCACCTGTCCATGCAGCCCCCTCAGCCCAGGCCGTAGCAATAAATCCGATTTTGGGTACAAATATCGCTATAACCGATATCCTCATGACCATTTCCAGTATTCCAGAGCACATTGGAATAAACGGATAACTCATCCCCTGTACGCCACTCCTGAAAACGAAAAGCATATCTAAAAATATCATCATAAAACCGCTGACAGGAAGATATTGGGCGGCAAGTGAAATCTGCTCCCGTCCGTTGAGCATAACGGCAGAGATCTGACTCGGAAAGAATACCATTACAGAACCAAAAATCAGATAAGATATAAAAGCTATAACAAGACAAATCCGAAGACCTTCTTTTATGCGATCATACTTTTTTGCACCATAGTTTTGACTTGTAAAGGCCGACATGGTAAATCCAGCTGTACAGGCAGGCTGCATGAACATATTAATAAACCGGCTGCAAGCGGAATATGCTGATGTATAGGCAACTCCCAGTCCATTGACAAAGTATTGGATCACCATGCATCCTACTGCGGTAATTGAATTCATGAGCGCCATTGGAATACCGTTTTTTAGCAGACAGCCGCTGAGTCCCGGATCAGGAGCAAAATCCTCACGGTTCAGACGCAGTATATCCAGGCGGCGAAGCTTTGAAAAACAGACAGCGGCAGAAATCACCTGAGCCAGAACGGTAGCCGCAGCAGCTCCCTCCACCCCTGTTTTCAGAACAAAAATAAAGAAAGCATCCAAAAAAATATTTATTAAGGTTGAAATAATTATAGCTGTCAGCGGAGTACGGCTGTCCCCCAGGGCACGAAGTATTCCGGAACACATATTATAAGCAATTGCTGCAGCCAAACCTCCGAATATAATATATCCGTAAATTAGGCTGTCTTTCATTATGATGCTGTCAGTCCGTAGAATCCCCAGAACAGGACGCAGGAACAGCAGGCTGACGGTCGTAAGTATAATTGTGATAAGTGCAGCAAGCTTTATGGAAGCAGCAGTGGTCTTTCTCAACCTTCTGTAGTCCCCTGCTCCGAAGCTCTGACCTATAAGAACCGAGAATCCATTGGAAAGTCCCATGGAAAAGCCTATTATCAGGAATGTCAGCGAGGACATATTCCCTACAGCGGCCAGGGCGTTGTCCCCAAGACCTTTGCCAACAATAGCCGTATCAGCTGCAGAATACAGCTGCTGAAGCATATTTGTAACAAGCATTGGAAAAAAGAATGCAAGTATAAGTTTTGATACCTTTCCTTCGGTCATATTTGAAGTTCTTGACATATAAAATCCCTCCTCGGAGCCTGTTAATAAGATTATCATTATTATAGTCAAGGAAGAAACGTTTTTATATCAAAAGTATTGCTTTTTTTGCAAAAGTATGATACTATAATTGCAGGAGGTGAAAATGTGAATACAAACAGGGATCTCAACTACAGGCTGTTTATACAAAAGGAATGCAACTTCATACGCACGGATATTCATACGGAGTATGAGCGCTATGCCACAATACGGAGCGGCGATGTTGAAAAGGTAAAGGAAAATTTTAAAGAAATAAAAACAAACTTTAATGACGGAAAGGGCGTTCTTTCAAATGATCCAGTCCGTAACACCATTTATCATCTGGTGGTGGCCGGAGCGCTGATAGCTCGGTTCTGCGTTGAAGCCGGAATGGAACAGGATGTCGCTTATACACTTACTGATATTTATATCAGAATGGCGGATCAATGTAAAAAAACTGAAGAAGTCATTGATTTACTGGAAGAAATGCAGATTGATTTTGCCAGGCGCATGAGAGAAATGAGAAAAGGCAATGCAATTTCTGTTCATGTAAGACGCTCTATTGACTATATCTATAATCATCTCCACGAATTAATAACTCTGAAAGGACTTGCGGAAAGAGAAAAAATAAATCCGAGCTATTTTTCTAAACTTTTTCTAAAAGAAACAGGATTAACTGTGAAGAACTACATAACTCAGGCAAAAATTACTACAGCGCAAAATATGCTGAAATATTCGGATTTTTCCATTTTAGATATATCTCTTTCCTTAGGATTCTGCACACAAAGTGCATTTACATCGGTATTCCGCCAAAAGACAGGGCTAACTCCTGCCAAATACAGAAATATCTATTATAATGACAATATCGACGGCAAGGCTTAAAATAAATAAAATACAAACTGCTGCACCTCTTGAAGCGATGCAGCATTTTTTTCATATGGGCATTTATAAAAGCCGAGTTCCAGTTGGAAAAATTGTATAAATGCGGAAAGCACCAAGCCTCTCCTAATTTATCTTATCTTCATGTTCCGCTCTATCTCACGCTTTGCATCTCTATTTGCGGCATCATTACGCTTATCATAAAGCTTTTTGCCCTTGCAGAGACCAAGCTGCATTTTAACCTTTGAATCCTTAAAGTAAAGGCTAAGAGGAATTAATGAAAGTCCGTCCTGCTTAACCGTTCCGAAAAGCTTGTTGATTTCTCGGCGATGCATAAGAAGTCTTCGTACTCTCATAGGATCACGATTAAATATATTTCCTTTTTCGTAAGGGGATATATGCATTCCCTTTACCCAGAGTTCACCATTGTCTACAGAGCACCATGAATCCTTGAGATTAACGCCCCCTTGACGGATAGATTTTACTTCCGTTCCTACAAGTTCGATGCCCGCCTCATAGGTTTCGAGGACAAAATAATCGTGACGAGCCTTACGATTATCGGCTATGCTCTTTGTTCCCTTTGAACGCATGAAAACAAATCTCCTTTCTTTTTTTGCGGTTAGTATAATTATACATTATAATATGGAGACTGTCAAGAATTTCCCACCCATTTTTTCAGCGATTTAAGAAGCTGATTAAAATCAAGGGGTTTTGCAATATGCTCGTTCATGCCTGCATTTTTTGCCGCAGCTACATCCTCTGCAAACGCATTGGCTGTCATTGCTATAATCGGAACGGACTTGGCATAATCGCCTGGCATAGTTCTGATAGCCCTCGCCGCTTCATATCCGTTCATCACAGGCATCTGAATATCCATGAAAATTATGCTGAAATAATTTTCCTCTACCGTACTCATAATATCAACGGCTTCTTTTCCGTCCCTGGCATATTGCACCTCTAGACCAGCCATTTCCAGGATCTCTCCTGCAATTTCCGCATTAAGAAAATTATCCTCAACTAAGAGAGCTCGTTTTCCGTCAAAATTCTCATTTGCAAAGATATCCAGATTTGCAGCAGTTTTTTCATTTTCATTACTGCCTACAAGCTCACTGAACAGATGTACCATTCTTGATTTGAACAGCGGCTTTGAAATGAACGCATTTGCTCCTGCAGCTCTGGCCTCCAGCTCGATATCAGACCAATCGTAAGCGGATATGATAATAATAGGCACATTTTTACCTACCCTCCGGCGTATTTCCTTTGTAGTCTCAATACCGTCCATTTCCGGCATTCTCCAGTCCAGAATAACGGCAAAGAAGTCGCTGCCGTTCTCATAATGCGCGACCGTAACATCAACTGCTTCCCGCCCCGTAAGTACCC
>CAJTWQ010000042.1:8230-17041 GCA_910579835.1 uncultured Ruminococcus sp. | reverse complement strand
GATTTCTCATCAGGAGGCTCTTTTTTTACTTAAAGTAATTTTTTTGTATTTTGCGCGGCAGAGCACAGTAAATGCACAAACAATGCATATAAAAATTAACGAGCTTTAATATGAGGGATATTGAATAACATAATGCTGTCATTTATTCAGAAGCTGCATATAAAGAGCAAATTTTCGTCAGCATATTCCATCATATCCTAATGTTCTGAAAAATTTTAATTCAACAATATCATCAATTGGAACAGATGTACCGTCCGTAAATTTCAGAATTCTAATGCCCATATCCAGAAAACGAAATTTTCCAGTTGCGGTCGCATACTTTCCTCCTTTTTTTAGTTTATCCAGAACAAAATATTTTACAAAAATATCCGGCTTTTTACTTCCGATTTCTGACAACAGCCGAAATATCTGATTCAGATTTTCAAGCTTGTCCTCAGTAAGCTCCGGTCTTGTGTCAACATATCTTGACGCCTCTTCAATTTCATCTTCAAATCCCGTTAATGCCTTAAATGAGAAAAACTGCGCAGCACGGCCTGTCATAGGCATTGGCAGATGTTTTTTAGAAACATGGTGGGGAAGATTGATAATATGTTTGTACCTCATGCCTTATGACCTCCCACCTTACCGTTACGTTCAATGGTTGTTGCCCCCTCATGTAAATTTATGCCCTTGAGGATCGCGTTTTTTCCAAAACGCTCCTTTATGCCGATCATTGTTTTCTGTATGGACTTTTCTTTTTCCTCCATACTTTTTTCCACTTGCTGCCTATGCTTGATTTCTTCTGGATCTGTGAATAGATTAAGCTGCATAAATTCATCTGATAACGCGCTTTCCAGCTTGATGTGGTTTGCCGTCACATACATCCGCCGTACCTGCAAACTGTTGTCCACGATCTGCGTATACAGTCTTATTGCCGCATCTATGATTTTCTTTGTTGATGATGTAAAGCCTTCCAGATTTATTGATCCGTGCGCTTGCTTGGGAATTTTTCTGCCATAGCGGTCTTTCTCCATTTGTCCTTTAAAATTTTTGGGGACGCCCTCATGGTCATATCCGACTGTCAGCACAATCTGGTCGGTAACAAGCTTTTTCTTCACCAAATCCAGTACAAGCAGTTCTGTCATCTCACGGACAATAAGCTGACCCTTTTCAAAGCTGTATGCACAGGAAAGCACCTGCCCTTGACTGATGCTGTGATTTTCTGGAATATACGCCTTTACGTCCTGAATTGTGCAGGGTTCCCAGCCCCAGGCGTGATCAATCAGCAGCTCAGCATTGATTCCGAACAGCTTATATAGTTTTTCCTCGTTGTACTCCGAACATTCTGCCACATCGCCCATTGTGTATATACGGTTAGCTTGTAGCTTTCTGGCTATACCTTTTCCCACACGCCAGAAATCCGTAATTGGAGTATGTTCCCAAAGCTCGCGGCGGTAGGTCATTTCATCAAGCTCCGCGATGCGGACGCCATCTTTGTCTGGAGTCATTTTCTTTGCCATGACATCCATTGCCACTTTGGCAAGGTACATATTTGTGCCAATTCCTGCTGTTGCGGTGATTCCTGTCTGTTTCAGAACATCTCGTATAATAGTCATAGAAAGCTCGTAGGCGGTCATTTTATACATACCCAGATACGCCGAAACGTCCATAAAAACTTCATCTATTGAATAAACCAGTATATCTTCGGGAGCAATATATTTCAAGTAGATATTGTAAATTTTAGTGCTGACTTCCATATACGTTGTCATTCTCGGCGGCGCAATAACGAATCCAAGCTCCAATGAGGGATTACTGTTTATTTCCGATGCAAGTACGGATTGTCCTGTAAATGAACAATAATGATTTCGTCTGAAACGTTCCTTGTTTACCTCATTTACCTTTTGGACTACCTCAAAAAGTCTTGCCCTGCCTGGGATTCCATAAACTTTCAGAGGCGGTGTGACCGCAAGGCATATCGTCTTTTCTGTTTTGGCAGAATCTGCAACGACAAGATTTGTATTCATTGGATCGAGTCCGCGGGAAACGCATTCTACCGAAGCATAAAAGCTTTTCAGATCAATACAGATGTACATAGTCATACCGCCTTTTATTATAATATATAATTATTATACCACATTATCAGAATGAATTCAACTGTTCACTCAATCTTTTATTAATATCTTTATATTATCATTTTGGGAATATTGAAGAAAGCAATCTTAAAACTAAGGCAACTATCGGTAATACGGTGAATTTCACCGTAGAAGAACTTTACGATATGGCTGTTAAGGCAATTGATGAAGCGGAATAATTTTATGGAAGATCTGTTCGGTGATCCTGTGGTCATCAGACAGGTCTGTTTTGCAGATCAAAATTTGTGTATTTCAAAAAATCAGTTGACATTAAACGACAAAAGTGGTAAAATTATAAGGGTTTATTCATTAGATCTCTGCACATAGAGATGTTAAATTCCCACGATATCTGAATATATGGAGGAATGAGAGTGAAAAAAATTTATGCCGCAGCTGCTTGTATAATATTTGCATCTGCTTTATCTGGATGTTCTGATAAAAATTCATCCGAAACAAAGCAATCTAAGGAAATTGTCTCTCCGAGAACGGTGACATTTGACTGGCAGGAACCGTATAAGACTAAGCTGGAGGAATTCAGAAGCTCCTCTGATTTTCAGGAGAGCAACGGTATTTCTGGTTCAATGTTTGATCTCAGGGACCTTGATTCTGACGGAATTCCGGAACTTATTATTTCTCCTTCCGCCGATTCTGATGTGAAATGCAGTATTTATACATATTCCGGCGGAACTGTGGAAGAGATAGGTCAAAATGGAAATAAGGGATTTTTCAGTTATTATCCGATAACTGGAGTAATAAACGATGAATTTCAGGGCAGCGGTTTTGTTATGGGAGAATTCCGGCGTATAATTGGAAGCTCATTTCAGACGGAAATGACCTATTATAATAATGTAGACTCCGCTGCTGATGGGGCTGTTATTCGGTATGAAATCGACAAAGCGGAAGTACAGCCGGCTGAGTATAATGAAAAGTTTTACAGTTATACAGAGCAGCCTTCTTTGACTGTAGGAAGAAAGTATACTTTTGGCGATGGCGCTGTTGATTATGCGATATACTGTTCTGAAGGCTGGAATGATGTTGCGTCGGCTGACATCAAAAAGCTTTTTCGGAATAAAATAGAAAAGATTGCTGAGGAATACAGTGAGTCTGCGGCCTTTGAGCTTCTTGATATGGATGGCGATGAATGTCCTGAGCTTATCTTTTCAGAGGGAACTGCGGATCAGGATTCCTGTCGTATATTTGTCTACAGGGACGGAGAACTGATTGAGGGAAATGCAAAATTCGGAATTAATGGAAGATTTGGTTTTGATAACGATAACATGGTTTACTTTACTATTGATCCAAAGATTGTGAGTGAATACGGAACTCTGACGGATAAATCCCTTGACGGATATGAAAAATCCGGCAGCCTCATGGAGTGCGGAAGAAGATATATTGTCAGCAGCGAATCACTCTCTGCTGTCTTTGATTGACAGGAGGGGCAGACTTGGCAAAATCAAGAATAGTTTATACCTGCAATCAGTGCGGATTTGAATCATCTAAATGGAACGGCAAATGTCCGTCATGTGGCGCATGGAACAGCTTTGAGGAGGGGATTCCCGAAACGATTCCGGCTTCCGGGCGTTCCTCACCTCAAGGTGCTGCCGATCTTTCCGGCAGAATTCTTGAACTGGAAAAAATTGGTTCGGACATTGATATACGATATGATACCGGTGTGGGCGAGTTAAACCGCGTCTTAGGCGGAGGTCTTGTAAAGGGATCGCTGGTGCTGCTGGGCGGAGAACCGGGAATCGGAAAAAGCACCCTTCTGTTGCAAATCTGTCAATTTTTGGGAGAAGATCACTCTGTTTTGTATGTTTCCGGAGAAGAATCGGCAAGGCAGATAAAGCTTCGTGCAGAGCGTCTGGGGGTAGATACGGAAAATCTTTATATTCTTACGGCTACAGATGCCGAAGCCGTTTCTGCAACAGTAGTAGGGTCATCTCCTGATATTGTAATAATTGATTCAATTCAGACTATGAGTATCGGCAGAATACCTTCAAGCCCCGGCAGTCTTACGCAGGTGCGTGAGTGCGCAAATCTTTTTATGCATGCTGCAAAGACTCAGGAAATTCCGATTGTTATTGTAGGTCATGTAAACAAGGATGGAGCTATCGCCGGTCCAAAGGTTATGGAGCATATAGTTGACGCAGTTCTTCATTTTGAGGGCGAACGTCATCAGAGTTATCGTTTGCTTAGGGCTGTCAAGAATCGATTTGGCTCCACGAATGAGATCGGTGTTTTTGAAATGATCGACAGGGGACTGCGTGAAGTTGAAAACCCTTCGCAGATGCTTCTTGCAGGGAGACCTCACGGTGTTTCAGGTACCTGCACTGCTTGTGTTATGGAGGGCAGCCGTCCTATTTTAGCAGAAATACAGACACTGGCGGCAAAAACAAGCTATTCTGCACCAAGGAGAATGGCTACCGGCTTTGACTTCAACAGACTGAGCATTATTTTGGCGGTTCTTGAAAAGCGCCTGGGCGTCTATACAGGTTCTCTTGATATTTATCTTAATGTTGTGGGGGGATTTCGGCTTGATGAGCCTGCCGGCGATCTTCCGGCAGCTATGGCAGTTTTTTCGGGAATTATGGATAAGCCGATTCGTGAGGATATAATTGCCTTTGGGGAGATTGGTCTTGGTGGGGAGATACGTTCTGTTTCACATATTTCTCAGAGGATCCGTGAGGCCGAACGAATGGGATTCGGCTCCTGCATTGTTCCTCAGCATTCCATGTCTTCACTTGAGCCAAAGGATTATAATATTGAAATAGTTCCTGTTTTAAGCCTTAAACAGGCTTTTGCATATATCAAATAGCTGCCCGCGGCAAAGCGGCGCTGCATGAATAGAAAAGAGTGTTTTTAAAATGGATAGAATAGCTTTTTTCAGAGACCTTTCCATAATTATTGTCTGCTCAAAGCTTTTTGGCCTTGTGGCTCAGAAACTGAAAGCACCGCAGGTTGTAGGGGAGATAGTGGCAGGGCTTATCATCGGACCTGCGTGCTTTGGATTTGTTGGAAATTCCGATTATCTTTTACTTCTTGCGGAAATCGGCGTTGTTATGCTGATGTTCGGTGCAGGCTTGGGGACGAATATGAGAGATCTGCTGAAAACCGGACCTAAAGCGTTTCTTATAGCCTGTGCCGGTGTTTTTGTACCTTTGGTCGGCGGAACCTTGCTGTACAGCTGTTTTTATGGGTTCAGCTCAATTGGCAGCGAAGAATTCTACCGTGCGATTTTTATTGGTACGATTATGACGGCTACCTCTGTAGGAATTACAGTGCAGGCGCTCAAAGAGCTTGGGCGGCTCAAGGGGGCTACTGGAACTCTTATAACAAGCGCAGCGATTATTGATGATATTATCGGAATTATTGTTCTGACGTTTGTTATTGGTATGAAAAATCCCGAATCGAATCTGGCTGACGTAGTGCTTCATACGGCGCTTTTTATTGTTTTCAGCTTCGGTATCGGATTTTTGACATACTATATTTTCAAGTATATTGACAGAAAATATCCGCATCAGCGGCGCATCCCGATTCTTGGACTTGCGCTGTGTATGTTCATGGCATTTGCCGCTGAGGAATTTTTTGGAATAGCAGATATTACCGGCGCATATGTTGCCGGACTGATTCTGTGCAGTTTGAAAGATTCTGAATACATAGCCCGAAAAGTGGACATAAATTCATATATGATTTTCGGACCTGTATTTTTTGCAAGTATTGGTCTTAATACTACATTCAAAGGTTTTACGCCCTCGCTGCTGGTTTTCTCTGTATTTTTTGTGCTTACTGCACTTCTGACTAAAATAATCGGATGCGGACTGACTGCCAGACTTATGAGCTTTAATATGAAAGACAGCCTGAAGGTCGGCGTAGGAATGATGACGAGAGGCGAAGTGGCTCTTATAGTCGCAAAAAAAGGACTTTCTGAAAATATGCTTGATCCAAAATATTTTGCTTCGGTAATTCTTCTAATAATCATTTCATCAATACTGACGCCGATCATTTTGAAAATGCTGTATAAAAACGAAAAAGAAGATGAATCATCGTGATGCTGGAGCAATTCACGCTTACGTTCACTATGGCACTTGTTATATGTTTCTATATGCAGAAGAAATTTATATGCTGGGAGTTTATGCTTAAACATGTTTGAAACAAGACCTGCAAATAAAAGTCAAGGGGCAAAATGAAAGTTTCACAAAACTTTCACAGAAGAACGAATAGGTACGACAATAAGACCGCCGAAGCGGTCTGGAAAAATCGAAACGCAGCTGAAGATAACCTGTCAAGGTCAAGCGGCTTACGCCGTGCCTGAGTTATGCCTTGGGTACGCTATTGCACAGGCATTGCTTCTTTTATTCTGGCATAATAAATACGCAGAAATTTGTGAGCAGCGGCGATCATGTAAACTTTGTATGGTTTTCCCTCGGTTCGTTTTTTGTCAAGGAACTGGTATACCGGCTCATCAACAGGCTGCCTTTGAAGATAGAGCGTCATGATCAGGAACAGTATTTTTCGCAGTGCCGGAGAACCACGTTTTGAGATGCTTCTGGATTTAGGATCATCCTTACCTGAATGATTTGGCGGTGGATCAATTCCTGTTAAAGCAATAAGTGACTTTTCACTTTTCAGCCTTGTAACATCTCCGATTTCAGCGAGAGCTGTGAACAGGTTACTTTTCCTACATTGTACATGCTCATGACAGTCTCGTATTCCGGAAGCCGAGAGGCAAGAGAATCCATCTCATTGTGGGGCTTCAAGCGTGGAGTTGAGAGCTTTGCAACAGCGTTTGCATGAGGAAATTTCAATACGAAATCTACCCATTTCTCATGACCGTCTGACTCTCGGTGCGGCGATGTAAACAGCGTATTCGCATTCGGAAAGCAACAGTCCAGCAATGCAATAAAGCTGTTCTTCTGCATAACAAGTATCTTGTTAAGCTCGATGCATTGCCGATTCATCATCTTCAGTGTTTTGCGGACTGTTTCGGCAGGCGTATATTCAAGGAGCTTTATCCATTTGCCAAGAGCGAACGATGCGATTTTCAGCGCATCGATCCGGTCGGTCTTGACTTTTTTGACACGGTTTGTGTCGTAGTCATCTATCAGCAAAGGATTGACTACGGATACAAATATACCCGCATTATGGAGCGCATTAGCAATAGGTTCATAATATGTGCCGGTGTACTCCATAACAACCTTTGTTTCACCGGACAGTGATTTGATAAATTTCACCAGTTCTTTCAAACTGCTGTCCGTGTGAAGCACATCAAAAGGTTCAGTTATGATTACTCCAAAGGGCTGAATTACAGCTACTGTACTTTTACCTTTGGATACGTCAATTTCTACTGCGTTCATAAATATCTCTCCTACTGTTAGAATTCGTGATCGATAAATCCACGCTTTCCTCGTTACCTATTCTGCCTACTGAGTGATGCGAGCGCATATGGATAGCTCTACCTGCAAAATCGAACGCTATAACAAAAGCATGGATAACTGTCTTAAAAACGGGCGTGGTGTCCCAAGGAGGAATGCGTTAGTCCAATCACTGCTTTCATTATAGCTTAAGTAACAAGTGCGTGTAAACCATGGCTGGCTTGTCATGGATTTATACGACCAATTATTATTATAGTAGGTGATTCTAAATGAAATACGGTCTGGTTCTTGAGGGCGGAGCAATGAGAGGTCTTTTTACCGCCGGAGTTACTGATGTTCTTATGGAAAACGATATTTCTTTTGATGGGGCTGTCGGAGTTTCAGCCGGAGCTGCTTTTGGCTGTAACTGCAAGTCGAATCAGCCGGGTAGGGTAATCCGCTATAATACGAGATTCTGCCGTGATAAACGTTATTGTAGCGTCAGGTCGCTGATAAAAACAGGGGATATGTTCGGCGCCTGGTTCTGTTATCATGAGATTCCGGAAAAGCTTGATCTTTTTGATTTTGAAGCTTATAGAGCCTCCCCGATGGAGTTTTATGTCGTGTGCACCGACGTGGATTCTGGAAAGCCCATATATCACCGCTGCGATAAAATGAACGGAAGCGAGCTTGAATGGCTTCGGGCTTCTGCTTCCATGCCAATGGCAGCGAAAATCGTCAGAATGGACGGACATAATATGCTGGACGGAGGTATTTCTGATTCTGTCCCGCTGAAATTTATGGAGAATTCGGGATATAAGCGCAATGTGGTTATACTTACGCAGCCTCGTGATTATACAAAGAATAAAAATAAGCTTATGCCGCTGCTGAAAATAAGTTACAGAAAGTATCCGGAGCTACTGAAAGCTATGGAAAAAAGACATAAAATGTATAACGAAGAACTGGAATATGTCCGAAGAGCCGAGAGAGAGGGACGAGCTTTGGTTATTGCTCCTGATGAGAAACTTCCGATAAAACGTGTAGAGCATAATCCAGAAATGATTCGTGAAGTTTATCGTATGGGACGCAGAGCGGCAAATCAACGTCTTGCAGAAATACGAAAATTTCTTCTTTGCTCAACACGATAAGATTTGCCAAGAAAAAGGAAAAGGTCACCGAGGAGTTGCAACTCCACAGTGACCATTAGCAGAAAAATTCTTCTCTATTCTAAAGACATAGTGGATATTAACTGCGAAATATTTGAATTAGCTGAAAAATTTAAAGGAGTGTAAATAATGGATAATTTAAGTTTCGATTCATCTTTCTGCGTAATATCCTGTTTTAAATTA
>CAJTWQ010000042.1:0-8220 GCA_910579835.1 uncultured Ruminococcus sp. | reverse complement strand
ACAGGATATTACGCAGAAAGATGAATCGAAACTTGTGTTTATGATGCAGTTCTTAATGGAAGAATACTTTGAAATACCAGATAGATTAACGATCGAAGCTGTTATGAAAAAGCATCTCGGTGAAGAAACAGAATGCTTCGGCTATGATGAGAAAGTTTCAAGTTTTGCTGCAAATAGGTATAAATCTGAATTTAAAGACGATTCGGTTCCGCCGATTTTACATATAATTAGCTGTACTGATTTTGACGAAAATTCAATTGATACGCTGACAAGAAGTCAGATGTGGGATTGCCCTGAATCCGAGGAGATACTTGCAAGCTGCAAATATCAGGTACTCGCCTCGGATATGCTCGGTGCAGGTCTTTATTACAAAGACCGTGCGAATATGCTTATGGACTGCGCGGAGGCTTTGATTGAACTTTTCCCGAGCTGTAAGGCAGTTTATTTTCGGAACTCGGGTAAAATGTTCACGGCAGAAGCTATTCGTAGCCATAATATTCCTCATGAGGATAGATTTATTTATTTTGCAGTGAATGTACGTTTCTTTAAAATTGAAGGTACAGACGATATGCTTGTTGACACCCTTGGTATGAAAACATTGTTTATGCCTGATTTGCAGTATCATTTTCACGGTGAAGACCCAAATTATGTTGTAAATCATGCCTACAATATGCTCTCGTATTTGTATGATAATGAGAATCCTATTGAAAGCGGCCACACCATTGACGGAATTGAAAACGGCAGAATGTCAAGAGATATTCAGTGGAAGTGTCAGTATGAAGAATCATTGATTCAGCCTATTCGCAAAGTAATTGACGTTAATATGGGGGAGTTTGCATCAGGGAGCAGAAATTAATTATACTCTGTGTGAACGCTTGAATAGACATTTTGGGCATGATAATGATAAGAAAAATACTGATTAAAAATCCGGTTTGAAAAAGACTTGACAAACACAAAATAAAGTGATATAATGCAAATTATATTAAACGAAAGGATGGTGAGTATTGTGTTTGCAAATAAACAAATTAATTCGATAATTGAATATAAAAACAAACACAATAAGCATGAGGCTTGCCTGCGGTACAGATGTATCTGATGATACTCTTTTTACGATATATTGCGGTTGGATGCACTTCTGCTTTTGCAACAGTGCTTTATTTTTTACCATATATTTATTCGCTGAAAGGATAAGTTTCAATCCAATTATAGCATACAGAAAAAGAAAATACCAGCCGCAGTATCAACGAATTTCAAGTAAAAATTTCTTTTTCCGTTCCGCATTTTCACCGGGAAAATAATATTATCAATTTTTTATAGAAAAAATCCTTTGTCAAATTTTAAATCAGACAAAGGATTTCTATGTTTATTTATTTGCAACTATTAGATAACGATATATATTTCCTTGAATATAACCGTTGTTATCAATAATCTTCTGCATCTGCAAAAGCTGTTCAAAGCATTTATCAATAGAAAAATCAGGAAATTCCCATTCAATGATATGTGCATACCATACAAAAGCTCCAATATCATAAAATTTGATAGGGCGATATGCCTCATTCGATAATATAATCTTAAATCCAATGTTTTCTAGTGAGATTGATACGAGCCATGAGAAATTCAAGACTTTCAATCATTCTGTCAAGCTCTTTCATGAGTATAGTGGGATTATTTGCCGGTGCATCGCCCTTCTGTACTTTGGAATTGTTGTTCAGTCTTACTGCGATCTCGTTTATTCCGTTTTGAATGTCGGAACGCTCCGATAAAGCTGTTGCAAGTTTCATAATTTCGCCTCCTTATCCCTTAACCACACCTACAGTAAAGAGCTTCTTTATGGGCGTAGTCAGGTCCTTTTGGTTTTCCATTACTATATCGATGTTCTTATATGCGAAACGGCATTCCTCGGCAACATCCTTTTTGTTATTTTTGCCGAGAATTACGTTGTGCTGCTTCAGATCAACCATTACCGACTCCACACTAAAACGTTCCATAGCTCCTGTTCTTGAATAGCTTCTGCCTGCGCCGTGTGACGATGTGAGAAAACTTTCAGCATTACCAAGACCACGGACAATATAGCTGTTTGATCCCATTGAACCGGGGATTATAGCAATCTCTCCGTTGGCTGAATGAATAGCACCTTTGCGGTGTACCCACACATTTTCGCCGTAATGATTTTCCAAAGCGGCGTAATTATGGTGGCAGTTAATTTCATTTGAATATTCAGGAATCTGTCCTGTATGTTTTTCAACCTGCTCACTGAAAATATCCTTGACCTTGCGGAGCATTACGGTTCTGTTCTCAAATGCGAAGTCCATGGCAAGGCGCATCCAGTTCAGATAACGCTGTCCCTCTTCCGTATCTACAGGCAGGAATGGCAGATTGTAATCTTCAGGAACGCAGCTGAAATATTTTCGATTCATATCATGAGCCAGTCTGTTGAAGTGCTGACCAATCATGTTGCCAAACATTCTGCTTCCGGAGTGGAGCATAATGCAGGCAAGACCATTTTCATCCTCCTGAATTTCGATAAAGTGGTTTCCGCCGCCGAGAGTTCCCACCGATTTATAACTCTCCTCGATGAATCCCACAAGCTCGCTGTCTGCGGTGTATTTGTCAATCTCTGACTGTGCCTTATCCAGCACAGCAGATTCTTGAGGTTTTTTGTAATGCTGAAATCCAACGGGTATAGTCCGCAGAATATTACCAATTATGACCTTTATCAGCTCTCCGCTTCCTGTGACAATCTCACGGAGCAGCTTTACTGAAATATCCGTCTGCACAAAAGACATTCCACATCCGATGTCAACGCCGACAGCATTAGGGATAACAGTATCACGGCAGGCGACGATTCCGCCTATGGGCATTCCCTTTCCTGTATGAGTATCAGGCATCAGAGCGATGTGGTCAACTGCAAATGGAAGATTCGCAAGATTTATAGCCTGTTTAAGACAGTTCACCTCAATATCTTCAATTGATTTAGTCCATATTTTAATTGGTATCAGCATTTTATCGTGATAGTAATATTCAAACATTTTTATGACCTCCTGTATTTGATAATTTTATTATACAGAATTTTTCCTGAAATTGCATATAAAAAAAGATGCGAGGTTTTGTAAGATATTGAAATCAGATGTTGGATGATGTATAATATAGTAAGACAATGATTTGGAGTTGAAAAATATGGCTGTTTACTCGGAGCTTATCAAGAATTTTGAAAATATCCGTGAATATGTCCGTGATTTTTACATTTTCGGTTTTAGAACACGGGATGATTATAATGTCAAAAGCAGACGTACCTACGACAACGAGAAACGGCGTATTGAAAGCTGGCTCAGCGATTATATTCACAGTTCACAGACAGGGCACAGAAAAAAGGTCGCTGTAAAGATCGACAGCAATAGTATATATGAGAATCCGCTCTACAAGTGCTATTTGTCGAAGTCTTTTACCGACAATGACATTCGCCTTCACTTTATTATAATAGATATTCTCGACGGATGCTTCATGACCGTTCCGGAGATAACAGATAGAATTGTCACTGATTACGGTATGCTCTTGGATCAGCAAATCGTTCGCCTAAAGCTGAAAGAGTATGTGCAGGAGGGGGTGCTTATTCAGAAAAAAAGGGGCAGCAGCGTTGTTTACTCTAAATCGGGAATATATGCGGACGACCTTCTGAAACAATATGTTGGCTTTGCAGATATGATAAAATTTTTTTCAGAGGAAATACCTTTTGGAGTGATCGGCAATTTCCTGCTGAAAAAATTGAGAGTTGTCAATCGTATATTCACCCGAAAGCATTGCTACATGGTACATACACTGGACGATGAAATATTACTTCAGATTATAGAGGCAATGAAAAAAAAGTGCGATGTTAGGCTGAATTGTATTAGTATCAAAAACAGAAATGAGTACAGCGTAACCGCAATTCCGCTGAAAATTCACAGTTCCGTACAGACGGGACGTAACTACATAATAATGTACAGCGAGATAAAAAAACGGTTGCTTTCCGTCAGATTGGATACTGTGAAAAAAGTCAGTGTTGAAAAGTCATGTGCAAACTACGAAGAATACTGTGATTACTATGAGAAAAATATGCGTCATCTATGGGGAACGAGCTTTGGCAACAGGCGAAAATACGGTCAGATCGAACATATTCATATGGAGCTTGTCATTGACGAAAATACTGAAAATTATGTGATAAACCGTCTTTTACGTGAATGCAGAGGAGGAACAGTAACAAAGCTTTACGAGGGACGCTATGCCTTTGATATAGATCTTTTTGATGCAAATGAAGCATCACCGTGGATCAAAACTTTCATTGGAAGAATAGCCGTTCTCGAGACTACAAACAAGGCGCTTCGGGAGAAATTTCTGTCCGATATGCGCAGGCTTGAACATATCTACGGAGGTGACAGAAAGTGAAGATTTTTTCCGAAATTTACAGTACATATTATAACATTACTGAAAAGATACTATGCAGAGAAGAAGTCACAAAATCATATATACAAGAAATTATCATGAAACATGGTTTCTCCGAGACAATGCTTTTTCTTGAACCGAAGCTTACAGGAGCTAACGGATTCGGGCTGCTTACCTATAAAAACGGCTTGTACCGATCAATACTGAAAAAAGCGCCACATATTCCTTTAACTGTGTTAGAAAAATACTGGCTTTGCGCAATTCTCCATGACAAAAAAAGCGGTCTGTTCCTTAATCGTGAGCAACGTGAGGAGCTGTTGAAGTTACTGGGCGAAGAACCGATGTTCCGATGTAATCAAATCCGCTTTTTTGACCGATTCTCCGATGGTGATGACTACGAAAATGATGAATATATCTGCCATTTTCGTGATATTCTTGAATCTATACATGACAAAAAGCTAATCAAAATCAGTTTTAATACACGAAAAGGCAATCGCATAACCCATTATTTTCTGCCCACGAAGATCGAATATTCTTCCAAAAACGATCGTTTCAGAGTATATGTCATTCAATATAACAAGGGTAGACCTATAGGTAATGGTATTATAAATTTATCACAAATCATTCTGACTAAATGTACAGGTATAGTTCCGGCCGAGGTAAATATACCGTTCTGCCGAAAGGAAGAGACAGTGGTCAGAGTTTCAAATGAACGTAATGCTGTTAACCGTTTTATGATGGAATTTGCTGAATTAGAGCGTATTTCAGAGTATGATGAATCGGCAGGAAATTGCATCGTAAAACTAAAGTATGATATTAAGGACGAGGCTGAAATTTTGATAAGACTACTGTCATTCGGACCTGTTGTCGAGGTGATCTCTCCCGAATCATTCAGGGAAAAAGTCAGATGCAGAGTAAAAAAACAGTGTGAATTGCTGAACAGTATGATATGATCATATCAGTTAAAAAAATTATGAAATATTTATGCTGGAGATGAAATCTGCTGATTCTATTCGCAAAAAAGCTGCACGTTCAGGTGCAGCTTAATTTTTTATGTATTTATAAGTATTTTTCGCAGAATAACTACATCAAAGGCATTTACCAGACCATCACGGTCTAAATCGGAATTTTTAAACTGTTCTATCGTAAATTCCTCAGTTCCGAGGATATATCGCTGCATCAATACAAGATCAGCTGTATTTACCTTTTTATCGCCGTTTATATCTCCTTTCAGACTGCTTTTTACTTCTAGCAGATTGCAGAGCGTAATATTTTTTTCTACACCTGATGCAGAAGTTATTTTTACTGAATATTCGCCTTCATCAGCACTGCTGAGAGCAATAAGGGTATATTCTTCATTATTAGCGTTCTTGATAAGATTTCCGTTATGATACCATTGATATTCAGGAGAATCAAGCTGAGTAATAGACCTGAGAGTATATTTATCTCCTTTTTCAAGACGTATCTCCGTTCCGGCTGCATAAGACATAAAGTCAGAAGGAACCGTACATTCTTCGGCTCTTACATCTCCCGTAACGTTCCAATTATTTGCACTGTCCTGTAGGAAAACCCGTACGGATTTAAGAGATGTTCCCGGTAATAAATCCATAGTGCTTCCAAGTGGAATACGAAATTCAACAATATCATCGTTCCACTTGCATAGACAGCCGTCATGGGAGCCGTTATTAAAGTAAATGAATCCGTTTGACTGGAAATATATCCAATATGAACGATCTGTTTCGGCATTTTCAATACGCAGGTTATATACCGGAGAATCAGTTGTTCCGGGCATTATTCCACGAATATAAAGATATTTATCGTCTGCGGTCATGTACAGCTTATCAGCGCCGTTTTCTCCCAAAAGCATATCTTCTGTCCATTCCCCCTTGAAAGAATCGATACCGTCGCTGATTATCTGACCGTTAACGGAATACATTCTGTCTGACGGATTGCTTCCGGATCGCAGAAAATTATCAGTACCGTGATCAACGGCTTCAGTAACTGTAAATGAGCCGATATAGTTGGCTCCGAGTGCCGCATGCCATACATTATCGTTGGCAAATCGTATTGAACGCAGTCCAGTCTGATATACGGAATTTTCACCCATAGTCAGTTTAAGATAAGCATTCCATTGACCTGCCGGTAGACTGTCTGGAAGCTTAGCAGAAATTGTTTCGTTGGCAACGGTGCATGACCGCCACTCATTTGGATCGATATTAATACCTGTTCTCATAAAATTTCCATTTTGTTCAATAAGCAATTCCGCATTTACATCAGGAATAGGATTAGCAAAACCTGTATTTTCCACTTTTAAATGAATATCAAGCTGTCCGCCCTGTTTAATGTTTTCTGAAAGCTCCGACTTTCGCAGAACAAAACGGTAACCAATATGATCTCTGATAAATTGAAAAACTGTTTGACCGTAATATGCCGAATGATCAAAGCTTTTTTCAAGATCAACATTACTGTCAAACGGCTGATAAATTACATCTGAAATGTCATTGTCCTGACTGAATGTATAGTCCTTATAAAGTTGGAAGATATTGCAGTTTATGTAGCTCAGATGTGTATTGTACATCTCTGGTATAGCATTTTCAGGAAGATAGGTATCATATTTTTTAGCCCATTCAAGATTACCTGAAAACTCGCCGCCAAAGTACGAGTTTACTGTCTGATTACCAAGCCACACTGTTTCTATATCACGGTTTGCATATGTTCCAAGATCGGAATCGCTTCCCATATATCCGTCATTATAAAGTCCAACACGAGCTGCCTCGCTTTCTGGTTCAGGCTGATAATCGGCAAGATCTTTCCGTTCTATACCAACCCATTTAGCGAAAATATCCGGTGTTCTTACAGTAACCGGAATAGGGGAGGGGACGCAATCCAACATGGCTTCCAATACCTTAACCTTGTAGTCTACTGACGTGTACTTTCCACCGTGCTGCTCACCCCACTTACCAACCAGACCGCTTTCAACAAAAGCAAGAATATCTTTATATTCTTCCAGCAGACCGTTGTTTTTTAGCTGCTGAACATGATGAAGAACCTGTTCAAATGTTTCTGGTTCAGGATTATCAGCGCCTTCAGCATCATACCTGAGCCTGAGGGCAACCATGCATCCGTTATTTCTGGCATTTTCAAAAGTTGTGCGCCAAGAATCAAAAAATGCCTGATCAAGATCATAATCCTTTTTTTCTTCGTTTATTCCACTGGAAAAAGCTCCTATATCAATGAAAAAAAGCACAATATTTCCAGTAGGACTATAAACAGGAGTACTTCCGGGTTTACAGGTTGCCCATACGGTCTGGGTATAGCCTGCACCTGGATTACTTATCGTTTCAATTGATTCAGTGTATGAAATACCGCTGTCGATCATTAAAGATTTTTCAACGGAACTCGTAACTGATGGTATGGATAGCTGCATTGCACAGCAGGTAACAGCCGTTGTTAGTCCTAAGAGCAAATGTGATTTCATTTTTTAGCACCTCTATTAATTGATTATTGTATATATTATATCATAAATCTGCTTTAATTTCAATAGTTTTTATTGATTTTTTTATTCGGATGTCAGAAGATTTCAAAAAAACAGTAAAAATCTTTTTTCACAAAAAATCCCTTGATTTTTTTTACAAAACGTTGTATAATAAATATATTATTATAGAAGTGTTCGGCATTTTATGTATAACAGATACTAAACATTCTCTAAATAAATTAATTTAAGGTGATGAAAATGGATAAGATTAATATAGGATTTATCGGTGCGGGAAATATGGGCACTGCTATCATGAAAGGTATAGC
>CAJTWQ010000041.1 GCA_910579835.1 uncultured Ruminococcus sp. | reverse complement strand
GTTCTCATCAGAGGCGGACGTGTTAAGGATCTCCCCGGTGTGCGTTACCACATCATCAGAGGTACTCTCGACGCTCAGGGCGTTGCAAACCGTGCTCAGGCTCGTTCCAAGTACGGCGCTAAGAGACCTAAGCAGAAGTAAGAGTACATGCAGCCGGCGGCTTGCTGAGAATGCCGTACGTTAATATAATAGGATAACTACTATCGCAGGATAAATGCGGAGTTCATATATATTCCCCGAAGCTTGCGCTAAGGGAGGATGTTCCTCTGCATTGGTCTTGACGGAACAGACGGGTGAAGCTTTGCCCATGCGGCAGTAATCCGTCCGTACGAGTACCTATGAATTCATGAATCTATGTGAAGGAGGGAAGCGAAATGCCAAGAAGAGGTAATATCGCAAAGCGTGATGTATTACAGGATCCTGTATACAATTCAAAGCTCGTAACACGCCTTATCAACAACATTATGCTTGACGGTAAGAAGGGTGTTGCACAGAAAATAGTTTACGATGCATTTGAAATCGTAGCTGAAAAAACAGGCAAGGACGCTCTTGAGGTGTTTGAACAGGCCATGGAAAATATTATGCCTGAACTTGAAGTTAAGGCTCGCCGTCTCGGAGGCGCCACATATCAGGTACCTATGGAGGTAAGACCTGAAAGACGTCAGACTCTCGGTCTTAGATGGATCACAAAGTATTCCAGACTGAGAAACGAAAAGACAATGAAAGAAAGACTTGCCGGTGAAATCCTCGACGCTGTAAACGGAACAGGCGGTGCCTGCAAGAAGCGTGACGATACACACAAGATGGCAGAGGCAAACAAGGCCTTCGCACACTACCGCTGGTAATAACAGTATCGAAGGAGGATTATTATGTCAAGAGACTGTACGCTTGAAAATACAAGAAATATCGGCATAATGGCCCACATCGACGCAGGTAAGACCACAACCACAGAGCGTATCCTTTTCTACACCGGTGTTAATCACAAAATCGGTGAGACTCATGAAGGTTCCGCTACTATGGACTGGATGGAACAGGAGCAGGAAAGAGGTATTACAATTACCTCCGCTGCTACTACTTGCTACTGGGCCGGCCACAGACTCAATATTATCGACACTCCCGGACACGTTGACTTCACTGTTGAGGTTGAGCGTTCACTCCGTGTATTGGACGGTTCTGTAACTGTTCTCTGCGCTAAGGGAGGCGTTGAGCCCCAGTCTGAAACCGTTTGGAGACAGGCTGACAACTACAAGGTTCCCCGTATGGCTTATGTAAATAAGATGGATATTATGGGAGCCGACTTCTACCGTGTCGTAGACATGATGAAGGACAGACTTAAATGTAACGCCGTTCCGATCCAGCTCCCTATCGGCGCTGAGGACGAATTCAGAGGCATCATCGACCTTGTTGAAATGAAGGCTTACATCTATTACGATGATCTCGGAAAGGATATTCGTGTAGAAGATATTCCTGAAGATATGAAGGAAAAAGCTCAGCAGTACCACGATGATATGGTAGAGCATGTCGCAGAGCAGGATGAAGAGCTTATGATGAAATATCTTGACGGTGAAGAACTGACTCAGGAAGAAATCAAGAAGTGCATCCGTTCCGCTACTATTGCAAACCACATGGTTCCCGTAACCTGTGGTACTTCCTACAAGAATAAGGGAGTTCAGAAGCTTCTCGACGCTATTATCGACTATATGCCGTCGCCTCTCGACGTTCCTGCTATCAAGGGCGTAAACCCCGATACAGATGCAGAGGAAGAAAGACCGTCATCAGACGACGAGCCGTTCTCAGCTCTCGCATTCAAGATCGCAACAGACCCATTCGTTGGTAAGCTGGCATTCTTCCGCGTATATTCCGGCGTTGTAAACCAAGGCGATACAGTTCTCAATGCAACAAAGGATAACCGTGAAAGATTCGGACGTATCGTTCAGATGCACGCTAACCACAGAAAGGATCTTACAACTGTATATTCCGGTGATATCGCCGCTGCCGTAGGTCTCAAAAATACTACAACAGGCGATACCCTCTGTGATGAAAAGCATCCTATTATCCTTGAATCCATGGAATTCCCGGAGCCTGTTATCCAGCTTGCTATCGAGCCTAAGACAAAAGCAGGTCAGGAGAAAATGGGTATCGCTCTTGCAAAACTTGCAGAAGAGGATCCTACTTTCAAGACATGGACAGACGAAGAAACAGGACAGACTATCATTGCCGGAATGGGTGAGCTTCACCTTGACATTATCGTTGACCGTCTCCTCCGTGAGTTTAAGGTCGAGGCTAATGTAGGCGCACCTCAGGTTGCATACAAGGAAGCTATCAAGGGCAGCGCAGATGTTGACAAGAAGTACGCCCGTCAGTCAGGCGGTAAGGGACAGTACGGACACGTTAAGATCCGTGTATCCCCCAACGAATCAGGCAAGGGCTATGAGTTCAAAAACGCTGTTGTCGGCGGTTCTATTCCCAAGGAATATATCCCTGCCGTTGACAAGGGTATACAGGGCGCTATGAAGTCCGGTATTCTCGCAGGATATGAAGTCGTTGACGTTAAGGTAGAGCTTTACGATGGATCATACCACGAGGTTGACTCATCTGAAATGGCATTCCAGATCGCCGGTTCAATGGCATTCAAGGAAGCTATGGAAAAAGCTACCCCTGTTCTTATGGAACCTATCATGAAAGTCGCAGTAATCGTTCCCGACGACTACACCGGTACTGTTATCGGTGATCTCAGCTCACGACGCGGTCAAATTCAGGGACAAGAGTCCAGAACAGGCTCTGTTCAGGTTGACGCTCTCGTTCCGCTTTCTGAAATGTTCGGCTATACAAGCGATCTCCGTTCAAATACACAGGGACGCGGTCAGTATACTATGGAACCGCACAGCTATCTTGAGGTTCCAAAAAATATTGCAGAAAAGATTATGACAGCCCGCAAAAAAGGTTAACTGTATCTTTTCTAAAAAATCATCTGTTTTGGAAAAAAATTTCAAAAAACACTTGAATTTATTTGATTAATCTGATATAATATAAATACAGATTTCTGAATTTCTTATTTAAGGAGGAATTTTCCAATGGCTAAGGCTAAATTTGAAAGAACAAAACCCCATGTAAACATCGGTACTATCGGCCACGTTGACCACGGTAAGACAACTCTTACTGCTGCTATCACAAAGACTCTCGCTATGAAGGGTCAGGCTCAGTACGAAGCTTACGACATGATTGATAAGGCTCCCGAAGAGAGAGAGCGTGGTATCACAATCAATACAGCTCACGTTGAGTACGAGACAGACGCTCGTCACTATGCTCACGTTGACTGCCCCGGACACGCTGACTACGTTAAGAACATGATTACTGGTGCTGCTCAGATGGACGGCGCTATCCTCGTAGTTGCTGCTTCTGACGGTCCTATGGCTCAGACAAGAGAGCACATCCTTCTCGCTCGTCAGGTTGGCGTTCCTGCAATCGTTGTATTCATGAACAAGGCTGATCAGGTTGACGATGAAGAGCTTCTTGAACTCGTTGAGATGGACATCCGTGACCTCCTTTCTTCTTACGATTTCCCTGGCGACGATACACCTATCATCAAGGGTTCTGCTCTTGCAGCTCTTAATGCTCCTGACGATATCAATGATCCCGCTTACGCTCCTATCATCGAACTCATGAACGCTGTAGACGAGTTCATTCCCAGCCCTGAGAGAGACGATGCTAAGCCTTTCCTTATGCCTATCGAGGATACTATGACTATTTCTGGTCGTGGTACTGTTGTTACAGGCAGAGTTGAAAGAGGAAAGCTCAATGTAAACGAGCAGGTTGAGATCGTTGGTCTTTCCGATGAGAAGCTTACAACAGTTGTTACAGGTCTTGAAATGTTTAGAAAGACTCTTGACTTCTGTGAAGCCGGCGATAACGTAGGCGCTCTTCTCCGTGGTATCACAAGAGATCAGGTTGAGCGCGGTCAGGTTCTCTGCAAGCCCGGTTCAATTCATCCCCATACAAAGTTTGCCGGTCAGGTTTACGTTCTGAAGAAAGAAGAAGGCGGACGTCATACTCCTTTCTTCAATAACTACAGACCTCAGTTCTATTTCAGAACAACAGACGTAACAGGCGTTGTTACACTTCCTGCTGACAAGGAAATGTGTATGCCTGGCGATAACGTAGCAATGGACGTTGAGCTTATTACTCCTATCGCTATCGAAGAGGGACTTCGTTTCGCTATCCGTGAAGGTGGCAGAACAGTTGGTTCCGGCGTTGTTACAAAGGTTAACGAATAATTTCTCATGAAATTATAATGATAAGCCGGTCTGGATTTTTCCTGACCGGCTTTTTAATAAGTTTTTAAGAATTATAGAGGATTATAAAATGGATTATATACTTCAAACGAATAATTTAACCAAGAGCTACAAGAGGAAGTTCAAAGTACTGAACAACGTGTGCATGAATGTTCCCAAAGGCTCTATTTATGGATTTGTCGGCAAAAACGGCGCAGGAAAAACCACCCTTATGCGTGTAGTCAGCGGCCTTAATCTTCCGACAAACGGGGGATACTCACTTTATGGGGTACCGTACAACAGTTCAAAAATCTGCGAAATAAGACGAAAAACTGGTGCAGTTGTAGAAACTCCCTCCATTTATCTTGATCTGAATGCAAAGGAGAACCTGCGTCTCCAATACAAGCTTCATGGAATGGATTCTAACGGAACGGACGATCTTCTCAATCTGGTGGGACTTCCGAATACCGGATCAAAGAAGGCAAAAGACTTCTCCCTTGGTATGCGGCAGAGACTTAGCATCGCTTTCTCTCTCGTTTCTAATCCTGATTTTCTAATTCTGGATGAGCCTATAAACGGTCTCGATCCGGAGGGAATTATGGAGGTTCGTGAGCTTCTCCACAAACTGAACAGCGAACGCGGAATCACCATATTGATTTCAAGTCACATTCTTGATGAGCTTTCTAAGCTTGCCACTCATTACGGTTTCATTGACGGTGGACATCTCATAAAAGAAATGAGTGCCGAGGAGCTTGATCATGCATGCACTAAGTCAATACGCATTACTGTAAACGATACAAAAATTTTAGATCAAGTGCTTACCAATATGAACCTGAATCACGTTATTTTATCAGAAAACGAAGCAGAGATCTACTCGCATATTGAAGTTACTCCTCTTGTTCTCGCTCTTGCTGATAAGGGATGCCGTGTAATTACTATGACCGAAAACAATCAGAGTCTTGAAAGCTACTTTATCGGTTTGATCGGAGGTACTCACCATGCGTAATCTGCTTAACGAATCATTTACACGTTTATTAAAAAATAAGTCTTTCAGGATATGTCTGGCAATTTGCATTGGATTCCCGATATTAATTTTAGGTTTTTTAAAGTTTATTTTTGAATCCGACGGTTCCTCTGTACAGGATAGTCCGATTACCGCCAGCGATAATTTGTTTTTTATGATAGGAATGCTCCCTATTATCATCGCTATTGCTTCCGGGTTGTTTATTGCCAAAGATTTTCAACAGAACACAGTCAGAAATAAGATAATTACCGGATTCTCCAGAACGTCTATCTATATGACCAACTGGATTACTGCCGTTTTTTCCACTATACTGCTTCATGTTATATCTACAGTTGTCACAGTATCATTCACTTCCGTCATATTTGAACCAGGCGAGATTTTTACAAAAATAAATATCTACTATTCCCTTGTATGTATTCCCGTACTGATCTCAATTACCTCGCTGACTGTCATGATGACTATGATCTTCAAAAATACGGCAGGAGCTATTTTCTCATTCCTTGTAATAGACCTTTCATCGCTCTTTACTCTCTTTTCTAACAAAATTGAAAATGAAGCTTTCAGAAAATTCATGGATTTGTTCCTGCCTATAAATCAGTTGAATATAATTCAGAGCCGTAGATACTACTCCGAAAGTGAAATTTTGAAAATGACTGACCTTGATTTAAGCATGAATATTCCCAGCGGATTCAGCGCCGCTGCACTGCCGATTTACGCCCTGATACTTGCCGCAATACTTACATCTTTTGGCATAATTCACTTCAAAAAATCAGATATTAAATAATCCCTTTTTTCTTTTCAAAAAAACTTTGTCTTATGGGAAAGCAATTTTCCCAAAAAACTTCTAATCTCCGCCGTTTTTACGTTTAGCGTAAAAACGGCGGAGATTAATTATACTTTATTTCGTTACAAGTAATCAAATATTTTTGGTTTATTTTCTGCATTATGCAATTATATCGTCAATTATCATGCTTCCACTATAATACAAAAAAGGGCAGCTCATGCCGCCCTTTTCATAAGTCATTTAATTATTTACCCGAATTAGCCAAGCTCAGCAAAGTACTTAATTGTTCTTACCATCTGTGATGTGTAAGAATTCTCGTTGTCGTACCATGAAACAACCTGAACCTCATAAAGATCGTCAGAGATCTTAGAAACCATTGTCTGTGTAGCGTCAAAGAGTGAGCCGTACTTCATGCCGATAACGTCAGAAGAAACGATCTGATCCTCATTGTAGCCGAAAGACTCGGAAGCAGCAGCCTTCATAGCAGCATTAATGCCTTCTTTAGTTACGTCTGCGCCCTTAACAACAGCTGTAAGGATTGTTGTAGAACCTGTAGGAACAGGAACTCTCTGTGCAGAACCGATGAGCTTGCCATTCAGTTCAGGAATTACAAGACCGATAGCTTTAGCAGCACCTGTTGAGTTAGGAACGATGTTAGCAGCGCCGGCTCTTGCTCTTCTGAGGTCGCCCTTTCTGTGAGGACCGTCAAGAATCATCTGATCGCCTGTGTAAGCGTGAATAGTGCTCATGATACCACTCTGGATAGGAGCATAGTCATTAAGAGCCTTAGCCATAGGAGCGAGACAGTTTGTTGTGCATGAAGCAGCAGAGATGATCTGATCTTCAGCTGTAAGGGTATTCTCATTTACGCTGAATACTATTGTCTTAAGATCATTGCCGGCAGGAGCGGAAATAACAACTTTCTTAGCACCTGCTGTAATATGAGCCATTGACTTGTCCTTGGAGCAGTAGAAACCTGTGCACTCAAGAACTACATCAACACCGATCTCTCCCCAAGGAAGCTCGGCAGCGTTAGCCTTAGCGTAAATTGTAAGTGTCTTGCCGTCTACAGTAATTGTGCCTGCCTCGTCATCAGCAGTAACAGTGTGAAGATTCTCACCGATTTTACCGCAATAACCGCCCTGAGCTGTATCATACTTAAGAAGCTGAGCAAGCATTGAAGGCTTTGTAAGATCGTTGATCGCAACTACCTCGTAACCCTCTGCACCGAACATCTGTCTGAATGCAAGACGACCTATACGACCGAAACCATTAATAGCAACTTTAACTGACATTGGAAATTACCTCCTAAAAAAATTATATCTATATTATACCTCAAAACGGAAAATATTTCAAGAGGTTAGATAAAAAAATAACAGAAAATTAAGGAAATGTACAATTTTTATCACTTTATACCAACTTACACGGTTGTTTTTGTTTAATTTAACAATCAACAAATTAGACATAAAGGGAAAAAAATTATTGAAATTTCTTTAAAAATGGTGTATAATAATTACAGAAGCTGAAAGTTTGTCGTTAATTTAATTTTATTATTGATGGAGCATCTGACTCGTAAATATTTTATGCGTATAACCGAGGACAAAAGCTTTTCTGACAAAAGATTTTGCCCCTGAGACATAAAGATTTAAGAGTTAGCTGACACAGTCAATATAACAAGTCCGGAAGCTTTAGCATAATAAACCTGTTCAGCAGACTTTATGATGTCTGACAACACGAAAAAAGGGGATCCAAATGGATAAATTTGAAAATTTTACTGAGTTCTGCAATAATTCATATAGCAAAAAAATGATTGAAAGTTTCAGTTACTTTGCAAATTATATCATTTCCGTGCTTGATAGTATCAGCAAAGATTTTAGACAGTATAATAGCGGCTCTGACGATACCGCCGCACAGCAATTCGATACTCAAAAATATCTTGCACCTCTCGATAACATCTCTGGCATGATACAGCGTTCATCAAAATTTTTTGACGTTATAATGTCTGAAGCTCCAAATGAAAGGTGCATAAACTCAAAACAATATCTCGACTCTTTCGCTGCTGAATGTCAAAATATTTTTGCAGGAAAATATAATATATCAATTGGTTATTGTCCGGATTTCTCTTTCAATGCCGTAAAAAGATTTCTCGATCTGATAATTCTCATCTTTATACGGAAGGTATGCTCTTCAGCCGGTTTTTTAGGCAGCAGCAAATCTTCCTCTCCTTCCTTTGAACTGTCCGCCGATGTTAAAAACAGCGTTCCGGAAATCACCATAAATACAAACGTGAATCTTCTGCCAAGAAGCTATAACTCTATTGGAACCTTTGACTTTTTTGAGAACTTTTTTGACGAAATATCTGGATTGCTCATTCAGAAACTTAATGCTGAAGCGGAATTCAGCTCCAGTCATATGACAATAAAGTTCAGGAATACGAAAGTCGGACTTGCATCTCAGGATAACAGCGCAAACTTAAATACTTTCAAAACAGAATTCAAAAGTGCAGGACGTTCTGACTTTTATGGTATGCTATATGATCTCTAAAAGTAACCTTAAACATAATATACAGAAAAAATCACATGTTTTTGTTGACAATATTCAAAAAAAAAGGTATAATATATGTATACCATTTTATATAAGTTCGGAGTTTGTATTATGGCAAAAGGACTTGAAATTGAAAGGAAATTTTTGGTGGAATTTCCGGACATTGAAAAACTTGATGTAAGGCGAAAAACCGGCATTATCCAGACATATCTGCACAGGGGCGAAAACTGTCAGCGCAGAGTAAGACGACTGGAGGAAAACGGACGGATTTCCTACACATATACGGAAAAGGTCTTTATCTCACCTACTACCAGGGAAGAAACTGAATTTGAAATAAGCCGCAGAGAATATGAAGAGCTTCTCACCGATGCCGACTGCGGGCTTGTTCCGGTGAATAAGGTGAGATTCTGTTTTAATTACAAAAATCAGCTTTTTGAGCTTGATACATACCCCTTTTCGGAAAAGCTGGCGGTTATGGAACTGGAGCTTGACTCTCCCGAACAGGTGATTGATTTTCCCGATAACGTCAGGGTCATAAAGGACGTTACGGCGGACAGCAGCTACTCTAATGCCTCCCTCTCGGCGGCAGGAGCTTTCCCCTGCGGTCAGCCGGAAGACAGGAGCAGCTAAATGGCGGAAAAATTTATTGCAGTGGATAATTCGGACAGACTTTCTGAACTTTTCGGACAGCTTGACGGCAATATCAGCCGTATTCAGAAAGAATACGGCGTAACGGCTGTGCTCCGTGACGGTGGAATAAAACTTATAGGAGATGAAAAAAATATCTCTGACGCCGCAAAGGCGCTGAACGCTCTGCTGAAAATCAGCATAAACGGTCAGCCGCTCAGTGAACATACTGTAAGATATGTTACATCTATGGTCGCAGACGGTGCCGAGCAGCAGCTTAATGATCTCGGCAAGGACGGAATTTGTATGTCCGCGTCAGGAAAAGTTCTTCGTGCACGAACAGTAGGACAGAAAAAATATGTTGATGCAATCAGAGGCAATACTATAGTTATAGGCATTGGTCCAGCCGGTACGGGAAAAACATATCTTGCCGTTGCTATGGCGGTAAAGGCTTTCAGAGAGCATAAGGTCAGAAAAATAATTCTTACGCGTCCTGCCGTTGAAGCTGGTGAAAAGCTGGGATTTTTACCCGGCGATCTTCAGGACAAGGTAGATCCTTATCTGAGACCGCTTTATGACGCGCTGTATGATCTGTTCGGCGCAGAAAGCTTTGCCAGATACATGGAAAAGGGAATTATTGAAGTGGCTCCTCTCGCATATATGAGAGGACGTACCCTGGACGAAGCTTTCATAATCCTTGATGAAGCACAGAATACTACATCAGAACAGATAAAAATGTTTCTTACGCGTCTCGGAAATGAAAGCAAAATGGTTATTACAGGAGATATAACGCAGATCGACCTGCCGGACAAGAAAAAGTCAGGTTTGGTAGAGGCTGTAAAGGTGCTCGGAGGAATCGACGATATATTTATTCACAGATTCAGCGAAAAAGACGTCGTGCGGCACCGCTTGGTACAAGATATTATCAGGGCATATGAAAAATACAATAATTCCGGTGAAGGGAGAATGAGAAACCATGGCTAAGTTAAAAGTGTATGTAAAAAACAATCAGACAGAGATAAAAATACCTGTAGGCATCAGGCTTCTAATAAGAAGATGCTGTCAGGCTGTTCTTGCAACAGAGCAATTCGGAAAAGACGCTGAGGTAAGCGTTTCTTTCGTAAGCAACAATGAAATTAAAAATTTAAATAAGATCTACAGAAATAAGGACAGCGTTACGGATGTTCTCTCTTTCCCTCTTACGGGGGACGACGGATCGGTGGAAATAAATCCCGAAACCGGTGCAGTGCTGCTGGGCGATGTAGTCATCTCCCTGGAAACTGCCGTAAAGCAGGCCAAGAACTTCGGTCACTCGCTTGAGCGAGAGGTGGGTTTCCTTACAGTTCACTCCATGCTTCATCTTCTTGGCTACGACCATGAAACAAGTCCGCTCGACCAGCAGATCATGCGCGAAAAGGAAGAATCCGTCCTTGAAAAGCTGGGTATTTCCAGAGATGCCACATTTATCGTGAACGGAGAAAACACCTGATGTCAAGAACAGCTTTTGTAACTATAGCCGGCCGCACAAACGCCGGAAAGTCTTCACTGCTCAATGCTATTGTGGGGGAAAAAATTGCCTCTGTAAGCAGCAAGCCTCAGACTACGCGAACGCGCATCACAGGCATCAGAAATATAGACGATGTTCAGCTTGTTTTCTTTGACACTCCCGGACTGCATAAGCCCGTAAACAAGCTAAGCGAACATATGCTTAACACCGTCAGGGAATCTGTCAGCGATATTGACGCCGTGTTATTTATGGCGGACTGCACAAAAAAGATAAACGATCAGGAGCTTAACCTCATTCGCTCCATGAATAAGTCCGGAATGCCTGTAATACTGGTTTTAAATAAAATAGATCTGCTCAGAAACAAAAACGATATTGCACCGATCATTGCGGATATAACCTCAAAGGCTGGCTTCCGTGCGGTAATCCCCATAAGCGTAACCGAAAACAACGGCGTAGATATTGTTATCGACGAAATAATCAAGATGTCGGAAGACTCTGTTCATTTTTTCCCCGACGACATGATAACCGATCAACCGGAAAAGGTATTGGCAGCTGAAATGATACGCGAAAAACTGCTTATGCTCCTCAACGACGAAGTACCGCACGGCATTGCCGTAGGCGTAGAGTCCATGACAGAGCGCGAAGATAAGGACATTCTCGATATTTCTGCCGTGATATACTGCGAAAAGGAATCCCACAAGGGAATTATTATCGGCAAGGGCGGAGCTATGCTGAAAAAAGCTTCAACTGCGGCTCGGCTTGAGCTTGAGGACTTTTTTCAGATTAAAGTAAATCTCAAATGCTGGGTCAAGGTCAAAGAGGACTGGCGTAACCGTGAAGGAATAATCAGAACGCTCGGACTTTCCGAGAAATAATTACCGATAATAAAAATACTATTTCCGTAAAAAATAATGTTGAACATAAGAACTTTTCGGAGGTATTATATTATGTCAGCAGAAACTTTATGGGAAGAATTTACTCAGTCCGGAAAAATTGAGGACTATCTGAAATATAAAAATAAGGATAAAACAAATGATAATACAGGAAGGAATAGTTTTAAGGGAACGTCTTGTGGGTGAAAACGATAAATTCATTGACGTTCTCACAAAAAACAGCGGAATTATCGAGATATCTGCCAAAGGAGCAAGAAAGATCGGCGGAAGATCGGGAAGTTCCGCTCAGCTTTTTGCATATTCTAAATTCTGCACTGATAAAAGAGGCGGACGCTATTATCTTAACAGTGCAGAGCCGATACATATTTTCTACGGTCTTCGCAGCGATCTTGCAAAAATTGCACTGGCATCCTATTTTTCAGAGGTTCTTACGTTCTGCATAGACGAGGACTGCGGCGGAAACGATATAATGAGGCTTATTCTGAACACACTGTATTATCTTGAAAACGGCAGCCGCGACAGTCAGCTGTTGAAATCTGTATTTGAACTGCGGCTTATGGCAGAGATCGGATTCATGCCGGATATTGTAGGATGCCGTATGTGCGGCGTCTATGAACCGGATATACTTTATTTCAGTGAAAAAAACAGCTGCTTCTACTGCGCCGAATGCTTTCAGGATGCCGTTGACAAGGATTATACGAAACTCAAACTGCCTGTGCTGAGCGCAATGCGCCATATCGTGCTTGCAGATTTCAGCAGACTCTTTAACTTTCGTATCTCTGACAGCGCCATGATGAGTCTCGCCGCCGTAACTGAAAATTATCTTATCGTTCATCTTGAACGTCATTTTCAAACACTGAGCTACTATAAGGAAATAAGGAAAATTTATGAATAAATATCTGAAAACACTTGAACTTGACAAGATTCTTGAAATGCTTGCGGAGCTTACATCCAATGATGCAGCAAGAAAAGCGGCTCTTGCACTCCGTCCTGACTCCGATCTTGAACGAACGCGCTATGAGTGCCTTAAAACCTCTCAGGCGCTGAATTTGTCCGTACAGTTCGGAACGCCTCCTTTCAGCAGATTCAAGGATATTACTTCAGCAGCCGCCCGTGCAAAGTCCGGAGCGGTTATTTCACTGCGTGACCTAATGGATATTGCAGCCATGCTCAGGCAGATAAAAGAACTTGCCGACTGGTACAGCCGCTGTGAAAATATTGAAACAGAGCTGAGCTATCTTTTCTCACAGCTCCAGCCCAATGACTGGCTTCTGGATAAATTGGATCGTTCGATCATATCTGATAATGAAATAGCCGACGCCGCCAGTCCTGAACTTACAGCAATCCGCAGAAAGATAAACCGCGCTGGAATGCAGCTTCGTGAAACGCTGGACAAAATGATAAAAAACAAAACGACTCAGCAGTATCTTCAAGAAAGCTCCGTTACCATAAGGGACGGACGTTTTGTTCTGCCCGTTAAATCAGAATACCGCAGCCAAGTCAGCGGACTTGTTCATGATACCTCCGCCACCGGTCAGACTATTTTCATAGAGCCTATGGCAATTGTCGAAGCTAACAACGATATACGCATTTTAGAGGGAAAAGAACAGGAAGAGATCGAGAGAATAATTCGTGAGCTTTGCCGCGACTGCGGAGATTATGCCGATATTCTATGCGAAAACTACAAGATCTGTGTGGAACTGAATCTCTATTTTGCAAAATCCAATCTTGCCGCCCGTCTTAACTGCTCGCTTCCTGAAATAACCGATGACGGTAAAATTAATTTAAAAAAAGCACGCCATCCGCTGCTGGACAAAGACAAGGCTGTTCCTGTAAATCTGTCACTGGGTGAAGAGTATCAGTCTCTGATAATAACCGGACCCAATACCGGCGGTAAAACCGTTGCTCTGAAAACGGCCGGACTTCTCTGCGCTATGATAATGTGCGGACTTCTTATTCCCGTGGCTGACGGAAGCAGAATTTCCGTTTTTAAGCATATTTTGGCCGACATAGGTGACAGTCAAAGTATAGAACAGAATCTTTCAACGTTCTCATCTCACACAAACAAAGTTATTGAAATATTGAAAACGGCTGATGAAGAATCTCTTGTGCTTTTGGACGAGCTTGGTTCCGGAACCGATCCTGTTGAAGGTGCTGCTCTTGCCGTATCCGTTATCAGGCGTCTCATGGAAAACGGCGCAAAAATCATGGTAACTACCCACTATCAGGAGCTTAAAGTTTTTGCGATCGACAGTCCTGATGTTGAAAACGCATCCTGTGAATTTGACATAAAAACACTTCGTCCGACCTACAGACTGATCGTGGGATCGCCGGGAAAATCAAACGCCTTTGCAATTTCCGCCGGTCTGGGAATGCCTCGGGATATTATTGAAGACGCAAAGCGGCGCGTTGACGACGCCAATATGCGTCTTGAAGAAGTTATTGGCAAGCTGGAAGCCAGCCGCATGGAACTTGAAAAACAAAAAGAAGACATCTCACGGCTGAGAGCGAAGTCTGAGGAACACGAAGCAGCCCTGCGAAAGGAACGTGAAGAACTTGAAGCTGCACGGTCGGAAGAACTTGAGAAAGCAAGACTTCGTGCAATGACCATTATCGAGCAGACAAAGGCGGAATCAAACGAGCTTCTTGACGAATTGGAAAAACTGCGCCGTGAAAAAGATAAAAAGGAGTTCAGCGGAAATGTTTCCTCCATGAAGTCCAAAGCCAGACAAAGCTTTAATAAAATGTACGATACGGCCAATCCTGTAGAAAACCGCGATTTTCAGGATGAATATACCCTGCCGCGTAAACTGCGGCGCGGTGATACGGTATTGGTTGTGGATCTTAACCGAAAGGGTATTATTTCAGGAGAGCCTGACGGAAGTGACTTCGTATATGTACAGATGGGCGTTATGAAAACAAAAATGAATATTTCACGGCTGCGTCTTGCAGAATCTCCCAAGACGATTCAAACAAAGCGTCCAGTCAGAAACATGAATAAGGTAGGCATTAAGGCAGAACGCCGCGGAAAAATGGAACTTGACATCCGCGGATGCGCCTGTGACGACGGTGTTTATCAGTTGGATGCATTCATAGATCAGGCTGTAATGTCAAATATTTCAACTGTCACTATCATTCACGGAAAAGGTACGGGACTTCTGAGGTCAGCTGTTCACAAACGGCTCAAATCACATCCGTCGATAAAAAACTTCCGCCTGGGACTTTTCGGTGAGGGTGAGGACGGCGTAACGGTAGCTGAACTAAAATAAAGGCAACACCGCACAAAGAACACCTGACAGCTTTGCCGCACATCTGACTGCAAAACCTACAATTTGACGGACAATTTTACTGCGAATTTAAATGATATTCTTTGTGCGACATTGCCTAAAAAATCTCTTAACAGAATCTTAACGTTTTTCTTTACCGGTTTCTTAACGGCTCAATGGTATTATAGTAAACGAAATAAGTACGCTTACTATAATATAATGCGGAACTATTTTCTGATATTTCCCAAGAAGGTGATAATGCTGGCAAAAATACGTTTGTTTTTAAAAAAATATCCCGATACATCAGCAGTTATTGTAATTTCTTTGCTGTTCGTCATTCTGACCGCTGTCATTATGATAATCAATGGCAGCGGTATAATATGGGGAGCCGACACAGACTGGAAAAATCAGCATTTTGCTATTCCCGAATACTTCCGAATGCGTTTTTATGAAACTCATGATCCTTTCCCCGATTTTGCCATACAGATCGGCTGCGGTCAAAACATCTACAATTACTCGTATTACGGCATAGCTAATCCTCTCTACTTACCTGCTTATATACTGCCGTTCATCAAGATGAGCACATATATTCAGTTTATCAGCCTAATAACGGTTCTTGTTTCCGCTGTAATGGGGTATTTCTTCTTTAAAGGGCATTTCAGACCCAAAATCGCTCTAATTCTGGCAGTTATGTTTCTTTGCTCCGGCGGTCTGTTTTACCACAGTCATCATCACATAATGTTCATGAATTATTTCCCGTTTCTTATGGGAATGCTGCTGGGATGCAGATGCAGAAAAACTCCGCTGAATATTCTTATTATGGGGGCTATGTCCTACTGTATAATGTGTACAAGCTTTTATTTCAGCGTAGGATGCTTTGCTGCTGCCGTGATCTATATGATTTATCTTGAACTTGAACCGGAAACGCACTTTTCAATTGTAAAGTTTATTAAGAGAAATTTTACAAAAGTTATAGGAGCGGTTTTAGGATGTCTCTGCTCTGCATTTATGTGGATGCCCACCCTTATGGCAATCATTTCCGGAAGAGAAAAAACATCTGTCAGACTCACTGTCGGTAATCTTCTTATTCCCTGTGTAAATTTAACCACTCTGATCTACTCGGGCTATTCCATGGGTCTCACGCTTTTTGCACTCTTTTCAGCCGTTTATATGCTGATAAAAGGGGGAAAACAGCCTCGTTTCCTTGCTGTTATACTGCTCTGCTGTACTGTATTCCCTTTTATCAATTGTATTATCAATGCATTTATGTATATAGACGGCAAATCGTTCCTTCCTATGGGTCCTGTAATGCTGTTAGCAGTCGGACATTTTCTCTCAGAGACAAGGCTTGACCGGAAATATACATCGGTTTCGGCAATTATCCTTTCTACAATGAGTATTCTCAATGTTCTGTTTTCAGAATGCAATGTAGAATTCCAGATGATATTGATTCCTATTTTGGCTTTATCTTTCATTACAGCAGCTCTCATGATATGGATAAGCCGCAACAAAAAGGAAAGAGTTCTTCCCGTGTATGCTGCAGTCAGTTCCATGATGATATGTATCGCCAATAATTTCTCTGATACATTCGCCACACAAGGTCAGGTGAAGGAATTTTACAATCCGGAAACGAAAAAAGCTGTTATTTCCACCATTGAAAACGACTCTGATATGTACCGTTTTGCCAACACTGTACACAACGAGGTCAATGTAAATCATATTTTCAGTATGAAATACCTTTCTACAAGCACTTATTCTTCAGTCAGTAATTCCAGCCTCCGTGAATTTCGATTTAACACATCACTTAGTGAAAATCGTGCAAGAAATACGGCTCTGCAAAATCAACCGTACAATATTATTTTCAATACTCTGATGGGATGCCGATACAGAATGTCATCAAAAAAGATGAAAATGTACAATGAAGAAATGATTGCTGACCTTGGTGAAAATGCCATTTACCGCAATGATTATGCTTTTCCGCTGGGATTTGCTTCAGCAGATGTCATGGGAGAAACTGTATTTTCAGCTCTTCCCTCTCAGCTGAAAGCAGAAGCCATACTAAATAATATTATCATTCCAGGAAGCAGCGTGGGAGATACACCGCATATGACAGAAGAGATATTTCCCGATATGTCGCCGCTTCAAAAAGATCATCATATCAAATATGAAAACGGGAGCTATATCATTGACACAAAGACAGAATTTACTATAGACATAGAACTGGAACAAATTACGAAAAATAAGATTCTAATTGTCACCGCGTCAGCAAATAATAAAATAGGCGGTCCACTGAGATACAGCGATGTTTTCCTTATAATCAACGGAGTGAAAAACAAGCTGACTGATCCGCGCTGGAAATACAATAATCATAACTATAATTTTACCTATGTACTGTCATCCTATGATACAGCCGACAATCTGACTATGACCTTTTCGCCGGGGCTTTATACGATATCTGACATCCGTGTATTTACTTTGGACGCTTCAATCCTAAACAAAACACAACGCAGCAAGGACGCATTTATCATAGACAGAAGCAACTCCTTAGGCGATACGATTACAGGCATTATTGACGCTGCAAAAGACGGATGGTTCAATATTTCACTTCCATATGACGATGGATTCAGAATCAGTGTTGACGGCACAAAAACAGATTATTTTAAAACAAATACTGCGTTCATAGGTTTTCCTATCACAGCCGGCCGGCATGAAATAGAGATAACTTACGAAGCACCTCTGAAAAAAACAGGAATGGCTGTCTCACTTTCCTCCGTTGTTATTATGGGGCTATTTATAATTTTCATGAGCATTCGTAAAAGAAAAATATGATAAAATATCGTACATTTCACGATGTACGATATTTTTATGTTAACACGCTCTAAGCAATATATATTCGCAAAAACATCCCCTCTCTGCCTAAGCAAAGAAGGGACATCTATTTCAGGAGGACATTATGAACAAATATTATTAATCAATGCCGCCTGTATTATTCAATTATT
>CAJTWQ010000040.1:1743-18194 GCA_910579835.1 uncultured Ruminococcus sp. | reverse complement strand
TATCTCACCGGATGAGATGGCGCATACTTCTGTTCCTACTTCGGCGCCATAGTCCGTACCGTTATGCGTCTGCCATGAACCGGTTGTTTCATTCTTTACCAATTCGTTTCCGCTGAAAGGATTTAGAATGTTTCCGGCATCTGAAAGAGGAGGTTTGGCATTTTCAAGTTTTACCGAACCTACAGACTCTGTTTCCGGTATTTCGGGAGTTTCTGTCTGTGTTTCCTGAACGGGAGCGGGCGGATCGGAAATTATGATTTCAGCTGCCGGGAGAGTCGTTCTTTGAACGGGCTGTGTAACGGCGGCAGTTGTCACTGGCGTATAAGTTGTATAAATCGGCGGCGCCGTTGTGACAGCGGCTGTTGTTGTTTTTGGGATACCTGTGGATTTGCGGTCAACAGCAGCCTCAGGAACTGATATTATCTCGTCTACCGGTTTTTCTTTAAGTTTTTCGCCCTGATCATAAGCAAAAAAACAAGCTGAACCGATCATTACTGCGCTTATTCCCAGAGCTGCATAAAAGCCCTTTGAGCCTTTTTTCATGTTATTGTCTTTCACATATAACACCTCCAAACTTATTATTGACATTCGAGGTAAAATTATACGCTATGATTTTGCATCTGTTAAAAAAATGCCAAAAAAACGGCTTTGGTATTATTAGATTCCAAAGCCGTTTAAACAGTTATTCAGTTTGATTATTATGAGGTATCGCGGTATTGTCAGGCCGATCGGGAGGTACTGCGGCTGTTGTGCCGGGAATGGGAGGTTCCGTGGGAACTGCTGTAGGAGGCACAGTTGTTGGTGCAGGCTCAGTTATTGGAGCTGTTGTCTGCGGAACCGTATAAACTGGCTCTGTACGAATAGGAACTGTGGGTTCAGCCGAAGCGGATGAAGAAGCAGATACAGTTGTTGTGGTTGTTGCTGCATTAGTAGAAGTTGTGGATGCTGCGGAAGTTGTGACAGTGGAAAGCACAGGACGCACCTCATCGGGGAGCGTCTGATTTTTTGGCTGAACGCCGTTCAGACCGTAGCACTCCTGATATGCCAGAAGAATATCGCGAATCATATATTTAGAATATTCACCATGCTCGATAACTCCTGCAAAAGCAACTTCAGGGTTATCTGCCGGAGCAAAGCCGATAAAAAAGGAATTCTGATCCTCAAGATTAGATCCTACCTGGGGGGTACCGGTTTTAATTGCAACGTCGAATCCGAGATCTGAAATAGAATACTGTGCAGGCATGTTTTTTGAAGCGTCGATCATTCCTTCTATTATATAGTCATAAACATAATCGTAGTTAAGATTGATTTTTTCGGCAATAGTGGGCTGTGTTTTGGAAATAAGTTCTCCGGAGCCATATTCATAAAGACTATCTACCAGATATGGTTTATATCTTATGCCTTTGTTGGCAATTGTTGCAGCAACTACAGCCATTTGGAGAGGCGTCATGCCACAGTCCTGATTTCCGATACCTGCCTGAATAACATAGCCGATATACCAGGGAATTCCATTTTCGGCAAAGGTTTCGGGGTTGCAGAGATAGCCGGAAGCGTCTCCTGTTTCAAGTCCAGTAGATGAACCAAGACCGTAAAGCTCTGCATACTCAGTAATTTTGTCAATTCCAAGTTGGCGTGATACCTCATAGAAAAAGATGTTACAGGATACCTCAATTGCATGACGGACTGAGATATGGCTATGTGTGCCTGTACATCCGTATTTTGTGCCGAAAAAATCAAAGGAATTATCTCCTCCGCAGACAAAGGATGTTTCGCCGTTGATAATACCTTCGTTGAGGCCGGCTGTAGCTGTAATTGTCTTGAAAGTAGAGCCGGGGCGGTATAATCCATAGGTGCAGCGGTTTACCAAAGGAGAATTCTCTGCATTGCGAAAATAATCATAATTTTCGGAATAATCTTTCAGATTATATGTGGGGGCAGTTGCAGTTCCCTTTAAAGCGCCTGTTTTTACGTCAATTACTGCGATTGCGCCGCATTTTCCGTCAAGTATATGCGGTTTTGGGTTTATTGAAGGAAAGTTTTCAATAAATTTGTCAAGTATTCCCTGAAGCTTCAGCTGAAAGTTTCCGTCAACGGTAAGTTTTACTGAGGCGCCTGTTTCAGTATGTGTAATTGTTTTTACATCAACTACTGAATCGTCCCGGAAAATAACCTCTTCTTTTCCATTTACGCCTCGCAGTTCTTTTTCCATTGCCTTTTCAATTCCGCTTTTTCCTAATATATCGTTCAGAGAGTAGCCCTTTGTGCTGAGTTCGTCATATTCCTCGGCATAAATAGGTCCTACGGTACCGATTTCGTGAGGAAGTATATCCCCTCGTTCTATCCGGCGTTCCGAAGCTTCTACAGCTTCTACGCCCTTGTAGAAGCTGCTTAGTTCTTTCATATAGATCACCGTTTCTGCGTCAACGTTTTCGGCAAGGGGAAGATCAAATTCGTAGGAAAAATCCCTGACTATCATTTCATAGCGCATTCCAGCTATAATTCGTTTTTCTTCTTCTGTGTAGCCTTCGCTTATTTCGTAATCGGAGATAAGTTTGTCAATACAATTTTCTGCCGTAGCGTAAACATTGAGATTCAGAGCAGATATAAGTTCCTTTGTCTCATTGGAAGTGAAAACGTATGGAGATGTTTTGGTAATAGGGAGGCTTTCCTCAAATTCATAATTATGTTCTTTAAGCCCGTTGTAAATTCCAAGGAGCGTTTTGTTGCCTTCCTGAAGATCTTCAGGGAAGAATGCTTTTTTCAGAACAAGGTCTACACGGGAATCATTAGTTACAAGAACGTTTCCGCTGTAGTCCATGATTTCGCCGCGTGTGGCTTTTACACTGCGTATATATGACCGGGCTCCCTCATAGCTGGGTTCCGGAGATTTTATAGTTTTGTCACCGACCACCTGTATTTCCATTAACCTTAGACCGCTGAAGAGCGTTAGGGCAATTACCATCAGGACGATCAGAGCAGCTTTCAGATTTTCGGTTATTCCTTTCATAAATTCTCCTTTTCTGTAAAAAATTTATACAATAAAAAGAATTTTACTGTGTTTTTGTTATAATTGCTTCTTCAATGCTCAGATGTTTTTTCGGCATAAGAAAGCGGTTGACCAAGCGTATCAGAAAGTAGACGATAACTGCGGAAATAACGGTATATACCCATATTTTAATGGTATATCTCCTGAATATCAGGTGTACGTTATTGTAATTCCACATCTGATAATAAAATTTATAATCAAGCCAGCACTGTAAATAGGATGATGCCGCTGTTATAATCATATAATTAATAAATTTATTTCGCAGATAAAGCTCAAACAGCAGAGAAATAACTATGCAGAAGAAAGCTATGAGCACAGAATTATATCCAAAAAGTTTTCCGCAGGCAATATCAATAAGAAATCCGCAGACAGCGCCGGTAACAACAGATCCGTACTGATTGTTGTTTACGGCTATAGCAAGAGCTGTCGGAAGCAGTATTATCGGTTTAAGCCAGGTACCAGTGGTCATATAGATAAATTCGGTAAAGATTATCAAGTAATATATGAGCCATCTCAGCGACGTTTTGACATAAAGGATACGTTTTTCACGTGTTGTTCGCCGCCTCATTCCGACGCCTCCTTTTTACCGTTGAAATTCATAATGACAATAACTGAGGTCAGGCGGGTAATATCTGCGCACGGCTCGATAACCGAGCACATTGAGAGACCGCTTACGTCATATTTCATTTCTTTAATGGTACCTATGGGGTAATCCTTTGGAAAAAGACCGCTGCTTCCGGATGTTATCATCAGACTGCCCGGCTTGATTTTGTTGTTTGTTCCAACGTGAGAAAGTTTGGTGCATCCATTTTCCGAAGCCAGAATATCACCCTCTATAATTCCGGAGTCGGCAGGAGAGGAGGAACACACTGCTGCTACCGACAAATCCGGTGACAATATCGTTCTGACGGTAGTTACATGCTCTGATACTTCTACAGTAATACCGACAAGTCCCTCGGCTGTTGCTACAGGGCAGTTTGGTTCTATTCCGTCTGCTCTTCCTTTATCAATAGTAAAGGATTTAAAGGGATCGTTGGCGGTATATCCGATAACGTCGCAGGGCTGACTTAATATCATATCCTTGTGTTCTTCCTTGATACTGACAAATTTACGAAGTTCTTCCACCTCAGCTTTCAGGGCGTCATATTCGGTGAGCTGCTTGTTCAGCTCACCGATCTGAGCCTTCAGCCGCTTGTTTTCTTCGTAGTATTCGTCTGCATTGTTTATCTTATCAAGATTGCCTTCAATTTTCATGCCTATGCTGTTTGAGAAGGAGCGAAAGGGCTTAGTTATAGTCTGAATAAAGGACGCTCCGGAGATTGAATATCCTCCCTTGGTGACGGCATAAATCATTATTCCTGTCAGGAAAGCGAGAAAAGCCAGGAGGATCTTGAATCTGGTGCTTTTTATAAAGTCACGCATGGAGTTTCCTCCTTAATAATATTTAACGTTTTCGGTGAGGGCATCCTGGTAATCACTGATATTTTCCAGAATCTTTCCCGTACCTTCCGCCACGCAGTCAAGGGGATATTCTGCGATATACACCGGCATTCCTGTTTCACGGTTAATCAGCTTGTCAAGACCTCTCAGAAGAGCGCCGCCGCCGGCAAGGGTAATGCCGTGATCTATAATATCTGCAGAAAGCTCCGGAGGTGTTTCTTCAAGTGTAGATTTTATGGCGTCAATCACTCGATAAAGAGGTTCTACAAGAGCGTCGCGTATTTCCGCAGAGCTGACCGTAATGTTTTCGGGCAATCCGTTAAGAAGATTTCTTCCCTTTATTTCCATAGTTTCTTCTTTTTCGCTTGGAAAGGCGGAGCCGATTTCAAGTTTAATATTTTCCGCCGATCTTTCTCCTATAAGAAGATTATACTTTTTCTTGATATAGTTAATTATAGCGTTATCAAATTCGTCTCCGGCACACCTCACCGAGCGTGAAGCTACGATACCGCCCAGAGATATAACAGCAACCTCGCTGCTGCCTCCGCCAATATCAACGATCATGCTTCCGGCAGGTTCGTTGGTAGGGAGTCCTGCGCCGATAGCCGCCGCCATTGGCTCCTCAATTATGAGTACATTGTTTGCGCCGGCTTTTTTGCAGGATTCACGGACAGCGCGCCGTTCAACAGCTGTGACTCCGGAAGGAATGCAAATGATAACATTTGCCTTTGTAAAAAGTGTTCCCCGGAGAGCTTTTTTTATGAATTCCTGAAGCATTGTTGTAGCAATGTCAAAATCTGCTATAACACCGTCTTTAAGAGGCCTTACCGCAACAATGGAACCGGGAGTTCTGCCTATTACGTCTTTGGCTTCCTTTCCTACATAGCGGCATTTGTCGGTTCTTGTATTAACGGCCACAACAGACGGTTCTCTTATAATAATTCCTTTGCCGCGGACGTAAACGAGGGTATTTGCGGTACCCAGATCAATACCAATATCTTTTGTAAACATTCGGATGCTCCTTTACAACTATGTTTTATTTTCCGGAAAAAAGCTTGGATACGGTTTTATAATAGACAAAAATTGCTACCAGAGAAAATAAAATCATTGCAACATTAATGTTTATGTAGAATCCAAAATTCAGTTTAAAATTTTCCGTATTGATAATATCGCCGTCTCTCAGGAAAGAAAATGTTCTTGAATATCCAAGCCATTTTAATGAGCCTTTGGCGGCACCGCCTATAAGATTTCCGCTAAAAATAGCAGATATAAGCAGAAAAACCATATAAAGTGTTTTTTTCATCTTCAGTCTCCGTTCTTTTATTTTATATGATACCCGACGATCCGAAGCCTTGTTCGCCGCGTTCTGTTTCTGAAAGGAGATCGCTGACAGCAATCTCCGGCATAAGTATGCGTGTAGGAATCAGCTGTGCAATTCGCATGCCATGCTCCACGGTGAATGGCTCGCTGCCGTTATTTATTAGCGGTATAAACCATGCTCTGCGATAGTCGCTGTCAACGACTCCTACGCAGTTGGCAAGAGAAATACCGAATTTTGTGGATAGTCCCGATCTTGGGTAAATCAGCAAGGCTACGTCGTTTTCGTCAGGCTCAGCGGTTATTCCGGCAGGAATCGCCTTTATTTCGCCGGGATTCAATGTTACTGACTCGTTCAGGCAGGCAAATATATCAAGTCCTGCGCTTCCTGGTGTAGCCCTATAGGGAATCATTGCCTTTTCGTCAAGTTTTTTGAATGTAAGCTTCATGTCAGATACCTCTGTAATACAGACCGCGTGTAAGTTGACCTAACGGTTTTTGTCCGGCAATGGCAAGACGTGTCTGTTTTTCATTTTCATCCGTCAGAATTATAAGACCAAATCTGACGCTTGCAGGAAACGTTTTATTATGCATATAAAGAATGTTAGGATTAAAGATCTCCGCATAATCTTCTGAACACATAACAGGAAAACGCTTTCCCATGCGATCGGTAAGCTGTTTTGTGCATTTTCCGCAGCTGCTCTCATTTTTTATAGGACAGTTTCTGGTGAGCATAAGAGGAAGATGTCCGTATACTGCAATTCCTAATGGAAGTGAGGTTTTAATGTTTTCCAGATGTGAAAGCTTTGTTTCAAATGAAAATAAGCAGTCCGTAAGACCAAGTTCGCGTATTTTTTCCGCAGAATATGAGTTACATATATTCAGCGTGAAGCTGCCGTGAAGCTGAAATCCCATATTCCGTCCTATCGCTATTGAATCGGCTGTATGGCAGAAAATCCGGTATATACCTTTATTTTTCAGTTCTGAAAGTCCGGAAATAAGTTTATCTTCATTGGAAATAAATCTGGGCGGTGATGCTATAAGCCTATCTGTTCCGGTAAGCTCGATTATTTCTTCATTTATTAGATGCATGGGCGCTATGATATACTCTGACAGTCCGGATGCTGCTTTGATCTGTTCTTCCGTCCTGCAAAAAGTGCGAAGAGGCATAGGAGCACTCTGAATGTCATATGATGTTTCCGGCAGTTCCGGCATATCATCCACGATCGTATAAGATGGCGTATATTTTTGTGTAACAAGTTCTGTCAGTTTTTCTGTCAGCCGCCGTCGCAGCTTATTAAGCTTTCCGGCTGTAATAATAAGACCCGTGTCTATTTCGGCAGTTATCTCCTCCGGGAAAAAAATCGTATCTCCGAGACGCGAAAGCTGCTTTTTTACTGATTCAGTGTCAGTGGGACGGTTTACTGCTTTTTCTGGAACATCGCCCTGTATCTGCAAATGAAGTCCGCAGCAGTAGGCGGAAATTGTTACAGGAAGATCTGCACGGATTTCTGCATGAAGTTTTATACCGTGCACTTGTCTTTCAGATCGGTAAAGCCCGTGGATTTCAGGAATAACCTTTTGGGCGGAAACAACGTCGTCCTTTTCGCGCTTACCGAACATATCTGCTCTCTTTCCTGAAAAGTAGCCGTCTGTAAAGCCGCTGCGTGAGAATATATTCTTTAGAAGATTCATATCCGGAGTCTGACCGGCAGCAGCTTTTTTAAGCTCTGATACAGATGCCGCTACATATTCCGGACGTTTCATTCTGCCCTCTATTTTAAAAGAATCTACACCTATATCCCGCAATTCTTCTGCATTGCTTATCAGCGACAGATCCTTCAGTGACAAAGCGCAGGCATTTTTTTTATTATCTGCCGATGAAAATGGAAGACGGCAGGCTTGACCACAGCATCCTCTGTTTGCAGAGCGGCCGCCCATCATGGCGGACATATAACACTGACCTGATACTGACATACAAAGTGCTCCGTGGACAAAGATTTCTGTTTCAATGTTTTCGGCACAGATTTTTTTTATGGTGTTTTTGTTCAGCTCACGAGCAGGAACCACACGGGAAAAACCAAGTTCACTCAGCATTTTTGCGCCTGCGGCGGTATGTACAGACATTTGGGTAGATGCGTGTATCACTGCATCAGGAACGGCGTGTCTTATAAGCTCAAAGCAGCCCCAGTCCTGGACGATAAATGCGTCTGCGCCGACAGAAGCCGCAAATTTCACGAAATCGCAGAAATCCTCCGCCTCATCATCAGTGATAACCGTGTTTACTGCTATATTAAGTTTTGCACCGTATTTATGGCAAAGCCTTGAGGCCTCTTTAAGTTCCTCGCTGTCAAAACCGGCTGCCATGCTGTTTCGGGCGGAAAAACGTCTGCCGCCAATGTATACGGCGTCGGCTCCTGTGCGCAGGGCGGCGTTGAGAGTCTCCAGACTTCCGGCAGGTGCAAGGATTTCAGGATATTTCATCAGATGCTGTCCTTGAGCTGTTTCAGTTTGACATTATTTTCAAGCTGGGCTATCTTTGATTTAAGAACCTCGATCTCTTTTTGCGCGGAATCACGCTCGATTCTTGATTTTCCTGCTTCATCCACATATTCCTTTGTCTGTGTGCGGATGCTGTCCAGCTTTTGATTGGCTTTGTTAAGATCGTCAAGGAGGCTGAGCGCTACCATTATTGACGCTCCGTATGGGGATGAACCGCTGCCAGAGTTGATTATTTCGTTAATTCTTGATTCCAGAGCCCGCGCCAGTGAAAAAACATAATTGGGCGATTCTGAGGTTTTCAGTTTATATTCCTTGCCGCATATAATAACCTTTACATCATTAAGCATTTTGTATTTTCCTTTCCTTTTGATAGATGATACCAAAATTTTGCATGGCAATGCCGCACAAAGGCTGTGCGTAAGATGAGCAAACAAATTATGTGCAAAGCCGATGAGCGTGCTTTGTGCGGTGCTGCCTATGCACACACTATTTATTATACAGCTTTTTTCTTTGATTTGGAATAGTTTTTGAGATATTTTTTGAAATTTCTCAGAGTGCTGTATTTTTTTCTCTAAATAAAGGAATTTTTATCAGTAATATCTCTTTAGTCCAATAACTTTTCCAAGTATTTCAACTTCTTCAACGATAATAGGATCCATATTGTCGTTTTCAGGCTGAAGTCTGAAGTGACCTTCTTCTTTGTAAAAACGTTTAACAGTGGCGTCGCTTCTGTCAATGAATGCAACGACTATATCTCCGTTTTCGGCATAGGAGCATTTTTGAACAATAACAATATCTCCGTCAAGAATACCGGCGTTTATCATGCTTTCACCTCTGATAGTCAGGGCGAAAAGCTCGCTTGGATCGCAGTGATTTGTCTCAAATCCCACATATCCCGTAATATCCTCAATAGCTGTAATCGGTTGCCCTGCCGTTACTGTTCCGATGATCGGCACCGACGCTGTGCCGCTGTTTGGTAGTCGGAGAGTGCGGTTAAGATTATCTTTTTTTTCTATCAGACCCTCATTACACAGAGTTTCGATATATCTGTGAGCCGTTGAAGTTGATTTGAATCCCATATAGTCCATAATTTCTCTGACCGATGGCGAATACCCCTCCCCAAGACATTTTTTTATGAAGTTGAAAACTTCGATCTCTTTTTCTTTAAGCATAAAGCTCCTCCTTATTTCAGTTTATTTATTATCATTTTGGCGATCTTATATGCATCTCCGCAGCCAAGGGTAATAACAAGATCACCGCTTTCAGCATGATTGCATATATAATCACATATCTGTTCAAAATTAAGATATTTTCGTTCATCTGTCCATTCGGCTTCTTCATTCTGTGGAAACCATATGCATCCGGGAATCTTTTCGGCAAGATGGCGTGTGAAAACGCCGTAGGTATTTTTTTCACGGCTTCCCATTATATCGGTAAGCACTGCATGATCCGGAATCTGGAGAACACGGGCGAAATCATCAAGCAGCAGCTTAGTTCGCGAGAAAGTGAAAGGCTGAAAAATTGCCCATACATGGTTAAATTTCATTTCCATAGCGGCATTGAGCGCGGCCTCAAGCTCAGCGGGATGATGAGCGTAATCATCTACAAAAGTAATACCGCGCTCACAGCCAAGCTTTTCAAAGCGCCGATTTGCGCCTCTGAACTCGCTGAGACCTTTCTGAATCGCGTCGAAGCTGATTCCGAGAAAATCAGCGGATGCGGCGGAGGCAACAGCGTTGAGGACGTTATGGATGCCGGCAACATGAAGTGTAATGCATCCCAATTTTGTTCCGTTTTTCATTAAATCAAAAACAGTAAGCAGGCCGTTTTCGTGCTTTATATTTTCAGGGTAGAAATTACATGAATTGTCTCTGCCGAAGGTAATAATTTCTTTGTCAATTCCTTTCAGGGAATCCGCTGTATTTGCATCGGAACCGTTTACTATGAGCACTTTAGAAGTCATTTCGGCAAATTTTCTGAAAGATCGCTTGATATTTTCCAGTGTTCCAAAGTAGTCAAGATGATCGGCGTCAATGTTCAGAATTACAGAAATATCGGGAGAAAGCTTTAGAAAATGATCTTCAAATTCACATGATTCGCATACAATGGTATCGCTTTTTCCAGCCAGTCCGCTGCCGCCGATGCATGGCAGTTTGCCTCCGATATATGCGGAAAGATCGACGCCGGCGGTGAAGAGAATCTGAGTTATCATTGAGGTAACGGTCGTCTTGCCGTGAGTTCCCGTAACACATACAGCATTGTCATACCAGGATGTTACAATTCCCAGCAGGTCGGCTCTTTCAAGGACGGGAATTCCACTTTGACGGGCAGCCATAAGTTCCGGATTATCTTCCATAATTGCTGCGGTGTGTACAATAAGATCGGCTCCGCTGATGTTCTCTGCTTTTTGACCGATAAACACCGGTATTCCCATTTGTCGTACAGCGTCAAGCGTCTCTGTCTCGTTATTATCAGAACCGGTAAGAAAAAATCCCTGCGAATGGAGAATCTGTGCAAGGGGATACATTCCTGAACCGCCAATGCCTATGAAGTGTATATGTTTCTTTCCGTTCAAAATGTTTTTATCCAAAATATCTCAACCTTTCTTCTCGGAGTATGTCCCGATATAAATTTTTATATATTATTATTTTTTTGTGATTAATTCTTGCATTTTGCAGAATTATGTGATATATTATTAGTAAGTGATAACGGATGTTAGTTTATCCTTCACTTTGGCATAAGCTCTGTTTGTTAGGCAGGCAGAGCGATTATCAATTTTATTAATATTAAGGAGGTTAAAGTATGGAGATCACTGATGTAAAAATCAGAAAGATCATATCAGACGGCCGTCTCCGTGCAGTTGTTTCTGTTACTCTGGATGATATGCTTGCTGTACACGACATTAAGGTTGTTCAGGGAGATGAAAGACTCTTCGTTGCCATGCCCAGCAGAAAAGATGAAAACGGCGTTTTCAGGGATATTGTTCATCCCATTTCGGCATCTGCAAGAAGACTTTTCGAGGATGTCATCATAGAAGCATATGAGAAGCAGCTTGATGTGATCGCAGCGGAAGAGAAAGAAAATATTGCTGCTGATCCTTCCGAAATTGTTTCAGAAGGCTAATTATTGTAAAAGGTAAATGAATTTGAGGGGGAATGACCTGTTTCGGATATAAATCCGGAATAGGTCATTTTAATTTGATTTGTCGGTGTTTTTTTGAGCCGTATACTCTTATAGTCCCATCAGTCTTGCGGTTTTGAGAATTACTATCTGAGTTTTTCCGTCCTTTATCTCTCCATTCATGACCATTTCTACAGCTTTGTCAATAGGAAAAGTGACCACATCCAGGAATTCTCCGTCGTCAAGATGCTGTCTGCTGTATGAAAGTCCTTTGGCAAGATACATATGAGTGATCTCACTGTTGTAAGCCGGTGTAGGGTACATCTCTCCGAGATAGATATATTCACTGCAAGTGCACCCGGTTTCCTCGAGAAGCTCTCTGCGGCCGCATACTGAATGCTCCTCTCCGGGTTCAAGCTTTCCAGCCGGAATTTCAAGGATTGCTGTCCTAAATGGATATCTGAATTGGCGCACCATATAGATTTCATTATCCTCTGTTACCGGAATAACGCATACGCCGCCGTGGTGCACGAGTACATCACGGACTGCATGGTTGCCGTTTTCAAGCTTCACTGTGTCATGATTCACAGTGAATATAGGCCCTTCGTAGACCTTGCGGCTTTCAAGTGTTTTTTCTTCAAGATGCATATTGTTATTCATTATATCAGTCCTTTCCGAGGCGGCTTTCACAATATTTTTTTGATGCCGCATGAGCGGTGTACGGATTATAGTCGTAAAAGTGAGTATGTCCTGGATCGATACCTTTGAAAAATATATGGCAGATAATAATATATCCGACCAGAAGAAGAATGCCGACTGCTGTGATTATAATTCCAGCAGTCAGTCCAGGTGTTCTGTAGCGGAATATAATTTCGTTTTCTCCAGCATATGCTTTTACGGCCATAAATCCGTAAGAAACTTTTTCAACGTCAGCCGCTTTTCCATTGACCTCAGCCCTCCATCCGTCGCTGTAAGGAACGCTAAAAAATACGAGCTGAGGCTTATCAAGATTTATTTCCGACCGGAATCCATGATGGTCATAGCTGAATTTTGAGGAAGAGTTCTGCTGTTTTTCCTTGCAGATGCGGATGTAGTCGTCTTTAGTAAGATCATTGCTGCCATTGTATTCAGTGAGTATATCGGAATATTTTTCAATTTGGTTTTCGTTGAGCACCAATGTGCTGATAAGAAGCTTTTCTCTGGAGGAATTTGTTTTCTTTTCGGCATTTTTTTCTGAAATATAGCTGTCATATCCAAATCCCATAGGAATGTAGAGACTATTTTCGTAAAATTCAAAATATTTGTTTGCGTCTTTGTATTCAAATCCGGGTAGAAGCTGCGTTATATCGGCATTACTGAAATCCTTTTCACCGGAATCTGTGTTTTTCGAGCTTTCTGATGATAGCTGTTCCAGCTCATTATAAGACGCTGCATAACGTATATCTCTGTAATAGTATTTGACGGACAACAGTCCCCTGAGTGTATAGTGATCCGGATCTGCACGGGAAGCAACGTCGCGATTCATGCCAATGCTTTGGTAAAAATCCATAATTGAAGTGTTTACGACGCTTTGGAAAGCACGCATATTCGGCAGTCCCCACAGCATTGAGTAGTTGTCGCAGTTCTCGGATATGTCGATGCGGAAGAAGTTATTTTCGCTTACTTCTTCGCATAATGAGTCTTTGCCTTTTATGACGGAATCAACATAGAGACGGGAATGACGTATAGTCGAGGCGCAATAATACACGGATGTGCAGATGCATATTACAGAAGCAGCTGTGGTCATCCATACTCCGAGCCGCATGAAAGTACGTCCTTTTTTCCGAAGTGTGAATAGTAAAGCCGATCCTGCAAGACAGCAAACGGCTATGGCTATGACAATCCAGAAATAGGCGGGATCGGAAGGAAGCCGGAAAAATTTTGTTTTTTCATTGTTGCCGCCGGTTGGCAGACATCCTATCACTGCAAAGGCGGCCAGAATGGCAGCGCAGAATATCCAGCCGAAGCGCAGATCAGAATCTGCATCGTCCAGAGATTCGGCAGTCATCATGGCAAAGATAAGTATGGGCATATAAAACCAGCGTGCGTAGTAATAGGAATTCATAGCCTGGAAAATACTGTTGAGTACAGGTATAAATGAACAAATAATGCAGCACGCTGAAAGTCTTGCAGCCCAGTGTTTTTTCTTTCCACGGATAAAAGCAGCCACGCCAGCCATGGAGAATAAGGGAAGGTATCCGCCTATAGATGCCCATTTTTCGTAGTCTGAGTTAAAGAGATTAGGACTTGCGGGGGTATCGGGAGGCATAAAGAATGACTGGATAATTCTTGGGATAAGTGTTTTGTCGCTGTAGATTACCATGTCTGTGCCATAAGCGAAACTGTCTACACGGTGATTGGTCACAATAGCAAGAGCCGATGGGACCAGTATAAAACCAGCGATCATAGTTCCGGCAACAGCTTCGAATGCAAGGATGAAGAATTTCTTCCAAGAGGTATTAAAATCAGGAGAACTCATGCGGAACAGATAATACAGTACCAAAAAAACTGCCTGACCGGTGAAAAAGTAGTAGTTCAGAATTGCCATAAAGGCTACGGTAACGGCGAAAATTCCTTTTCTGCTGTTGTTGATATTTTCCTCCATAGCAATGAGCAGCAGTGGGAAAAAAGCGGTGACATCCTGGAAATGATTGAAGAATATATTATATGCCTGGAATCCGGAGCACGCATAAAGGAGACCGCCTATAAGAGCGGCATTCTTGCTGCGGACAAATCTTCTGATATATACATAGGCTGTCAGAGATGCAAGTCCATGTTTCAAAGCCAGCAAAAACGGCATAGAAAACGTCACAAGCGCTCTGGGAAGAGCGGCAGAAATCCAGAAAAACGGGCTTCCCCAAAGATAAAAAGAGTAGGAGGTCATAAAATCGGATCCCAGATCTGTCAGCCAGTTCCAGCCGAAAGTACCGCCGCTGCGGACGGTGTCATTGGCCATATTGTAAAATGGGATTTGCTGTGCGTTGTAGTCGCCGCAGTAAATGAAATATCCACGATTTGAAATCATTATCGGTATAAGCGGCAGCAGCAGACAAAGAGCACCGAGAAAGAATGCGGCAAGGTATTTTTCTTTTGTCCGTCGTGTAAAGGCATAATTTTTTTCTGACATTTCAGCCTCCGTATTGTATGTAGAGTATTACTTTATTATTATACCACATTTCTTTAAGAAATAAAAGAGTTTTTAAAAAAAAATAGAATAAATTTTCCGTAACTATTAATCGTATGAAGAAAAATGTTAAATTAATAAAATATATTTGAATCTGTTGCATTTTTTATATAGATATGGTATAATAAATTTAATGTCCCAATAGCTCAGTAGGATAGAGCGGCTGCCTCCTAAGCAGTAGGCCGGAGGTTCGACTCCTCTTTGGGACGCCATTGCTCGAAAAATACGTATGATGAAAAAGTTTCCGATTATTTCGGAAACTTTTTCATCATTTCTTATTTTAGTATATGGTATAATAAAACGTATCGGCAAGCGTAACTGACCGGCGAATTATAATTTACTGCTGAATGAGAGGCGGCGATGTTCACGTTTTGGCTTGTAAACTCGTTTAGTTATGTCCCCGCACAGCTTTATTAAGTCCAAAAATCAGAATTTATGGAGTTATATATGAATATAAAAAAAGCAGAATTATTAGACGCAGAAACAATATTAAAAATTTCAGAATTAACGATATCTGAAATATATCCTTGTTATTATCCTATGGGTGCAGTTGATTTTTTTCTTAAGCATCATAGCAAAGATAATATCGTCAATGATATTAAAAACAATGCAGTATATTTTTGTATTGATGATAATAGCTGCGTTGTGGGAACAGTAACAATAAAGAATAATGAAATATGCCGTTTGTTTGTTTTGCCGCAATATCAAGGAAAAGGATATGGCAGAGAATTATTAAATTTTTCAGAAAATAAGATATTAAAGCTATATTCCGAAATTTACTTAGATGCTTCTTTGCCGGCGAAAAGTATCTATATCAAGCGTGGATATAAAGGAATTGATTATAAAAGCATAAAAACAGAAAACGGTGATTTTTTGTGCTATGATATTATGGTCAAGCAAAAATAAATTCCAATTTGTCAAGCTGAAAAATTATTATAAAAAGCCGTAGTATTTATGACGAGATTGTAAATACTGCGGCTTTTTATTAGTGCGTATCTGCTGAATTTATTTGATTTTTATTCTGGCAATCATAAAGTGGTGCATCTATCGTTTCAACGGCGCTGAGTTTTCTGTTTATCTGTCTTGTACGCACTCCAACCAGTTTTTCCAGATCATCTTCGGCTTTTTTGATATGCTTCTGTGTATCCTCCAGTGCCTTAGAAAATGTGAGGAACTCTGATTTTACAGCTCCCAGTATTTCCCATACCTGACTGCTTTTTTTCTGTATTGCAAGCGTCTGAAATCCCATTTGCAGCGAATTGAGCATTGCCGCCATTGTGGACGGACCGCAGACATTTATATTGAAATCACGCTGAAGGTTTTCAAGCATTCCGCTGTTTACGACTTCGGCGTACAATCCCTCAAACGGCAGGAACATAATGCCGAAATTAGTAGTGTACGGCGGTTCTATGTACTTTTCGCGTATATCTTTGGCACATTTTTTAATGATAAACTGTAAATTCTTTTTTGCCGCAGTTATCTTCTCACTGCTGCCGGAATCATAAGCGTCCTGTAAGGCAGCAAAAGTGTCGCCCGGAAATTTTGAATCTATAGGAAGATATACGCAGTCTTCGCCGTTTCCAGGAAGCTTCACCGCAAACTCAACACGGTTCAAGCTTTTGGGAATCGTTGCTATATCACGTTCATACTGCTCCGGAGCAAGAATTTCTTCAAGGATAGCGCCAAGCTGTATTTCTCCGAGGATTCCTCTGTTTTTAACATTGGACAGAACCTTTTTCAGATCGCCGACCCCAGAGGCAATATTCTGCATTTCTCCCAATCCTTTATAAACCTGCTCAAGAC
>CAJTWQ010000040.1:0-1733 GCA_910579835.1 uncultured Ruminococcus sp. | reverse complement strand
GAAGGATTCGTTCATTTTGCTTTCAAGCTTTTCATTGACCGTAGTCTGGATAGCCTCCAGTTTCCGGCTGTTTTCCTCCTGAATTCCTGTCAGATGTTTCGTCAGCGAAGAACGTATGGCATCGAGCTTCATTTCGCTGTTTGCTTCAAGAGTTTTAAAGCGGTTTTCAAGCAGATTAAGCTGCTTTCCCACTGCGTCTCCAGAGTCTTTTTGTGCCGTTGCAAGCATATCGCCCATTGTCTTTATGCTGCTGCTGATGCTTGCCGATACTTCCTCACGAAGCTGTCTTGCAGAATATGAAATGTCCTTTCTGATAGATTCAAGTTGACGGCTCAGAATTACGCCGCCAGTCTTACTCAGTGTTCCGAGGATAAGAAGCATGAGTATTATAAGAATTATTCCGATGATAAGTAAAACAATATCCATTTTTTCTCCTAAGATAATACCGCACCATTTCTGTGTGCGGTATTATTTGACCTATATTAAAAATACATATATAACTGACATTTAATCATGCCGTTGTAAAGCTTTCGCCGCCTTGAGGCATTTGTTCCGAAGAATTGTTCAAACTGCTCATGGGGAGAAATGATATAGCTTTGCTTGTCTCCTCCTTTGCCGAGAACACGTCCCATTTTTCGGTAAATTTCCTCAGCCTCCCGAAGCTCAAGCAGTCTCTCTCCATATGGTGGATTGCATATTACCACTGAATTTTCAGGCTGTCGGAATTTAGTTATATCTGCCTGTTCAATTCTAAAACGTGATTTTATCCCGGCTTTGTGAGCGTTGTCCAAAGTCAAAGCAACGGCGGAATCGTCTATATCAGCGCCGATTCCCTGAAATTCTGCGGATCTGTCTACACAATCAATAGCCCGGCTGCGCTCTTCGCTCCATATTTTAGGATTGAAACAATCCCACTTTTCAGCGGCAAACCTCCTGTTTATGCCGGGAGCGATTTTCAGAGCCTTTAACGCAGCTTCGATAAGCAGTGTTCCGCTGCCGCAAAACGGGTCGCACACAATGGTATCTGGACGGACTCTTGCAAGATCCACAATACCTGCCGCAAGAGTTTCCTTTATCGGAGCAGTGTTGGAATTACGTCTGTAGCCTCTTTTATGCAGTCCTATACCGCTGGTATCCAGATAAATAGATACAACATCTTTTAAAATACTGAATTTTATCTGTACCGCAGCTCCTGTTTCCTCAAACCAGCTTATTCTGTACTTGGATTTAAGACGCTCAACAGCAGCTTTTTTGACAATAGACTGACAGTCGGGAACGCTGTGCAGTTTAGAATTGAGAGAATAGCCTTTTACGGGGAAGGCGTTCTTTTCATCTATATAACGTTCAAGTTCTGCGGATCTTACCCCCTGAAAAAGTTCTTCAAAGGTTGAAGCGCGAAATTCTATTAGTTCAATTAATACTCTTTCTGCTGTTGAAAGGCAGAGATTAGCTCTTGCGAGGATATTTTCATCCCCGCTGAAGCTTATTTTTCCGTCGCTGACACGAATCTCCGTGCCGCCGATTTTCTGTATTTCGTATTTCAGTACGCTTTCCAGACCGAAATGGCATGGACAGCAAAGTCTTATTTTATCCAAATTATCCCACCTTTTACTAAACCTGACCTGTATCGCCGCTGGTATTGCCGCCAACGTCTCCGCCTGTATTGCCGCCGCCGGTATCTCCGCCAACGTCTCCGCCTGTATTATCGCCGCCGGTATCTCCGCCAACGTCTC
>CAJTWQ010000039.1 GCA_910579835.1 uncultured Ruminococcus sp. | reverse complement strand
ATCACATGGCGCATCTGGTTGATCTTGTCAAACCCGATCGTCTGCAGGCTCACCGTCTTTTTCACCTCGGCAAGATTTGCCGGCGAGGTGATCAGCGCTGCCACGCCCGCGCCCGGGAATGTAACCTTCGATGTCGAGCAGACCTGGTAATACATATCGGGATTTCCCGCTTTCTCACACTCCGTCACAATGTTGAGCATCTCCGCCTTGTTGTCCACATAGACGTGATGGAACGCGTACGCGTTGTCCCAGTAGATCCTGAAATCAGGCGCCGCCGGCTTTAAGTTCGCAAATCTCCTGACAACCTCGTCAGAGTACACGACACCCGCGGGATTGGTGTATTTCGGAACATTCCAGATGCCCTTGACAGCCGCATCATTGTTGACGTACTTTTCAACCAGATCCATATCCGGTCCGTTCTCATCCATCGGAATGTTGATCATCTCGACGCCAAAACTCTCGGTGATGGCAAAATGTCTGTCATATCCCGGAACAGGACACAGGAACTTGACATTATCGCATTTTGACCATGGTTCCGAACCGAGAATCCCCTTATTATATGCAGTCTGAACAGCCCAGAACATAGCGTTAAGGCTCGAATTTCCAAAAATTATAACTTCATCTTCATCAACGCCGATCATATCTGAAAAAAGCTCTTTTGCCTCAGGAATACCGTCTAACATACCGTAATTTCTAACGTCAATGCCGTTTTCACTGACAAAATCGCCGTCATTAAATATACTGAGCATATCCACGCTCAACTCAAGCTGCTCCTTGCAAGGGTTTCCTCTTGCCATATTTAAACAAAGCTTCTGTGATTTAAATGCATTGTAAAGAGCCTGGGTTTCATTTTTAAAGCAGACCAACTGCTCCTTATTCATCTGAGATAAATCCATTTACGGAACATCACCTTTCAAATCGAATTATCAAATCTGTGATTTATATCAAACTTAATTATACCATAATACATATTTTTTTTCAAGTGACAATATAACAAATATTATTTATTCAAAACACTTTTTTTTGTTATTTTCAACACATATTGCATAATTGTATAAAATATTTCTAGAAATATATTTTCCTGTAAAAATTACAAAAAGTTATTGACAATAAACTTGTTCTTATGTATAATATAATTAAAGTATAAAAAAGAATTAAAGGTAATTAGAAATAAAGGAGTTTTTTATGAAGAAATTATTATCAGCCATTATTTCTGCCGTCATACTTGGTACATCAGTTTTATCGTCCATGTGCTGTGCCGAAGATAATTCATACTATGCAGAACAAAAAATTTATGACCATAATCAAGAGCTTGACGAAATTTATTTTGATTCGATAAATTTTTACGGAAACTATACCGACGAGTCCTATAATTACGGTGAATTGCTGGATAAAAATAATGTTCTGGTATATCTTGAAATGCTGAAACTTATAAATCCATCAACAGAAACAATTACTGTTGAGTTAGCCGAACCTGTAAAATTTACAGTTTCTACTCCCGATCCGGAATTAATGACAGACGAGGATATTCTTGCATACAGAACAGCTCTTTTTTCTACCTGCCGTCCAGGTATAGACTGTGCTCTCTTTGATATTCCGGAATTATTCTGGATAGATTTAAATCAAATGAGTGTTAATACAAGAAATTACGATATTGCGTATAATCCTCGCAAAGGTAATTTTACGATCACTATGAATGAAATTACCTTTACCCCTCAATATTATGATAGCTATGAATCTATGGAAGGGGTATTGAACTACAAGGAAAAGCTTAACGCCGCTGTGATAAACTTTCCCATAACCGGCGAAACACGCTATGAACAACTGAAATGTATACATGATTATATCTGTACCTATACGTTCTACGATACTGACTCTCCATTTACAAGTTCAGCAGTAGGCGCCATTGTTGAACCCGGAGCGGTCTGTGAAGCGTATTCTAAAGGCTTCAAAATAATGTGTGACTACCTTAAAATCCCTTGTGTGCTTATTGTAGGAAATTTCAGCGATACAGACGACGAGGCGCATATGTGGAATTATGTACAGATGGAGGACGGAAAATGGTACGCTGTTGACGTTACTTGGGATGATCTTGACGGAGACGGCGGCCGTGAGCTTAAATATCAGTATTTCCTTAAAGGTTCTGATACATTTTCGATTTCTCATACACCCTGCAGCGAATTTGGAGTTACAACCTTTGTTTATCCCGAACTTTCAGATATTGAATATAATCCACAAAAATCAGGTTCAACAACAACAACAACTACTACTACTACTACATCATCACAGACCACTACCACAACATCGACTTCCTCAACTACATCATCAACAACCTCTGCTAAACCCGCATTTGAAAGGGGCGATGTAAATCATGACGGAAAGGTAAACAGCGCCGATCTTGTATACTGCACAAAAACCGTTCTTGCAATTCACAAGCCTCAGTATTCATGCGATGTGGATAATGACGGAATAACTGATGCATTTGACGTAGTGTACCTTAGAAAAATTCTTCTAAAACTGATTTAGAGTCGTTTCTATATTTTTTTCATCGGCTATTGACAAATTTCAGCAAATGATATATAATATAAATATAACCTTATCAAGAGCGGCGGAGGAAACAGGTCCTGTGAAGCCCGGCAACCTGACTGTATATCAGGCAAGGTGCTAAATCCTGCGGTTTATCCGGAAGATGAGGAGTTTTATTAAAAAAGAACGCTCCGTATCGGAGCGTTTTTATGCTTTTAGGAGGTTTTCTAATGAACAAATATTTTTTTACCTCGGAATCTGTTACCGAAGGTCATCCCGATAAAATCTGCGATCAGATTTCAGATGCGGTTTTAGACGCTATTCTTGAACAGGACAAGTTTGGTCGTGTTGCCTGTGAAACAGCCGTAACCACCGGTATGATACTCTGTATGGGTGAAATTACCACAACAGCCGATATAGATATTCCCAAGATTGCACGTCAGGTAGTCACTGAAATCGGCTACGACAGGGCAAAATATGGTTTTGATGCACATACTTGTGCAGTTCTTACTTCTATTGACGAACAGTCTCCTGATATTGCAATGGGTGTAAATGAAGCCTTTGAATACAGAGAAAAAAATAATGAAAGCGATGGTCTTTCCAACGGCGCAGGAGATCAGGGAATTATGTTCGGTTATGCCTGTAGTGAAACTCCGGAATTAATGCCTCTGCCCATTTCTCTGGCGCACAAGCTTTCTCTCAAACTTACAGAAGTCAGAAAAAACGGTACACTGCGCTATCTGCGGCCTGACGGAAAAACTCAGGTTACTGTTGAATATATTGACGGAAAACCTGTAAGAATTGACGCTGTTGTAGTTTCATCTCAGCATTCTGCCGATATCAGTCTGAAACAGCTCCGCAGCGATATTGAAGAATTCGTAATCCGCCCTGTTATCCCAGAAGTGCTTCTTGACGAAAATACAAAGATATTTATTAATCCTACAGGACGATTTGTTGTAGGCGGTCCACAAGGCGACAGCGGTCTTACCGGCAGAAAAATTATTGTTGATACATACGGCGGATATTCCCGTCATGGCGGCGGAGCATTCAGCGGTAAAGATCCTACAAAGGTTGACAGAAGCGCTGCGTATGCTGCAAGGTATATCGCTAAAAATATTGTTGCTGCCGGACTTGCGGACAAATGCGAGGTTCAGCTTTCTTATGCTATTGGTGTTGCAGAACCGATTTCTGTTCTTATCGATACTTTCGGTACTGGTAAAGCAGACGAGGACAAGCTTTCCGAAGCAGTTTCAAAAGTATTCGATCTAAGACCGTCTGCCATAATTGAAATGCTTGATCTCCGAAAGCCGCAGTATAGACAGTTGGCATCATATGGTCATATGGGACGGGAAGATTTGGGCGCAGCCTGGGAAAAGACCGACAAGACAGAAGCTCTCAAAGCTGCTCTTGCGTAAGGTAATAAACTATGGCTACAAAAAATTATATAGAAATTCACATGACTAATGCTGTACTCATTGATATTTTCAGCAGATACGCTGAAACACTGTAATGACAGAGTTTGTTTCAGCTAATGGTTCTATTGATCTGAAATTCAGTATTAATTCACCTATAGAGCCTCCTAACTGCTGTGAACATATCCTTAGTTTGCTCTTCGTGTTGCTGGAAAGCAATCCCGAAACTCCCATAGGAAAGATCTATATGGCAAATCAGATAGAAATTCTTCGTGATACGGTATCCAGGCTGGCACAGGTAATAGACAGCTTCAGCAATATAAAACTTTCCGTTTATATCGCAAAACATGATGGAAAAAATCCTAATACCGAGGTATTTCAGCACACGGAATTCAAAATAACCAGAACAAAATCAAAGTCATAATTCAAATTCTAAATGTAAATTCCCATTACCGCATAAATCGGAAATGGGAATTTTTTACTTGTCTTTCATTATTTCATCGGCAATTTTTCTGAATATCGGGGCTGCTGCATCGTTACCATACCCCCCGTCCTCCGCAAGCACCGTCAATACATATTTTGGTTTATATGCCGGAAAAAAACCTGTAATCCAACCATGACAGTATTCAGTTCCGTTTTCGTCAAATCTTCCAGTCTGGGCTGTAGATGTTTTGGCTCCAACCGTTGTATTTTCAGTTTGGGCATTTGATAATTCATTATTTATTACCGCCGAAATCATCATAAGCTTCAGCTGCTGCGCAGTTTCTTCCTCCATAACCCGCGATGTCTGGCACGGCTTTTCATTCTCAACGCTTAATCCGTCAATGGTAATACCCTTTATAAGACGCAGGACAGGCATTTCTCCGTCATTAGCAATTGCACATGCAAGCTGGGTTATCTGTAGCGGGGTAGCGGTAAGCTTTCCTTGACCAAAAGAAAAATTAGCAAGCTCAGCAGGAACTGCAAGTTCATCTACCGTGGGAAGAACTCCGGCTGATCCGACTATTCCAGAACAAAGAAAATTTTCCTTTCCAAAACCAAAACTACCGGCAAGACTGCGTAAATTCACAATATCAAAACTTCTGCTCAGACTTATGAAATATGTGTTGCAGGATTCGGTCATAGCCTGCGTCATATTTTGCAGACCGTGACCATCATATTTATGACAATTGAAATGCTGTCCCTCAACCTCTGTTTCGCCAGTACAATCATAAACATACCCTCTGCTTCCCTCGCTGATTCCCTCACATGCAGTCACAAGTTTAAAAATGGAGCCGACGCCGTAGGAATAAAGAGCACGATTGATAAGGGGACTTCTTTGATCATTAAGAGCCTTATCTAAATTATTGAAGGAATAACTTGGAAAGCTTGCCATGGCAAGAATATCGCCCGTTTGCGCATCGGCACAAACTATAGCTCCCTTATCTATAGAAGAACCATATTTCTCGCATATTTTTTGAATTTGACTGTCAAGTGTTGTAACAACGCCGCTGTTATAAGCTGTACTTCGCTGAACCGTCTTTCCGTCACCAATAAGAACTCTTCCAAAGCCGTCGGCATAGTATGTTACTTTATTCTCATCCGGATTTTCTCTTAAAATTTTATCATAAGCGTATTCCAGACCTGAAACTCCGGCTCCGTCTGAAATATAGCCAATTATATGCTGCGCAAGCTGAGTTTCTTCATATCTTTCAGGTACCTCAAAAACAGTTAGTCCTTCTGATTCTGAAGTATCCGCTTTACATCCGAAAACAAAAGGATCACCTATATCATATTTTTCACTAAATTCTGTTCGGTCGAGAGCAAATTTTATTATTTCTTCTTTATCAACAGCCGATGGAACTACAGCGGCATACCAACATTTTTTTCTATTTACAAGAGGCTGCATATTTCTGTCGTAAATCGTTCCCTGACCACTTTCCGCAGTTATTTCTACCACTGACCGATGAAATGCTGTCGGAATATCTTCCTGCACGGCACCAAATTTGTAATATTTAAAAGCTATAGCCGAAAACATAAGTAAAAATACTATTGCAAGAGATATTATTCCTGATTCCGCACGCTTCTGCATCAAGTACCACCTCAGATAAACTGTAAAATAAGACAGTGCCGGACAATTAACGGCGCTGCCCTTTATTTATTATCTGCAAAAAACGTATAATTATTCCAAAACCAGCGTAAAAGGACCATCGTTCAGAAGTTCTACCTTCATTTCGGCTCCGAATTTTCCTGTTTCAGTATGCTGACCTTTACTGCGGCAATATTCAACAAAATATCTATACAGACATTCTGCCTCCCCCGGCTTTGCTGCCTGAATAAAGTTAGGCCTGTTCCCCTTGCGGCAATCCGCATAGAGAGTAAACTGCGGAACAACCAACAGCGAACCGCTCACATCAGCAATGGAAAGATTAATTTTATCATTATCATCAGAAAAAATACGAAGATTTATAATCTTATCAGCCAAACGCCGGCAATCGGCCTCTGTATCGTTCATGCCAACGCCTAACAGAAGAAGAAAGCCTGTTTTTATTCTGCCGATAAGCTCGTCGTCTACTTTGACAGAAGCCGACCTTACCCTTTGAAGAACTATTTTCATTACATTCCTACTTTCTTACAATATCAAATCCGAATGGTTTCAGATCAATCTTTTCCTTACCTATTGATTCAATTATACTATACATGGATTTTGGCAGACTGATAACAGCCTCTTTCTCAGAATTATTAAAAAAGCAAATAAAATCATTCAATCCGTTAGTTCGCGTAGTTACCTCTACTCCTTTTGGAAGCCCCATAAGGCGCGGCATACCTGTCTGACGCATAATATTTCCTACAAGACTCTCATAGAAATCAGCATGGCACACCGTTCCGACATAATAAGCCACACCACTGCAATACCGGTTCATGGTCACTGCTGGACAGCACTTATAAAAGCTGTCGTTATACTCTGCATACGCCTTTGCAGTCGTCAGACGAAGAATGTCACACCATTGACGGCATGAAAACTGATTTCCAGAAAAATCCACAATCGTCTGCTCATGGCTGCCAATAGAATCATATTCCGCAACCTCAGCTCCTATAAGCTCTTTATAAACAGTAGGCAGGCTGTTCATAATGCAGTTGTTGTTTGCATCTTTTACGCCGCTTCGGCTGGTCAGTACAAGAGTTCCTCCGTTTATTACATAACGATAAATATTTTCCGCTGCCGATTTTTTGTAAATGTACATTGCCGGAGCTATAACGGCCTTATATCCTGAAAGATCGGCATCAGGATGAACAATATCAACATTGGCTCCATATCTTGAAAACGCAGTATGAAAACTCTTCATCTGTTCCATATAGTCAAATCCCCCGGAATGAGGCTGGATCCTAAATGCCCATTCATTGTCCGGATAATATAAAATCGCAACATCAGAAACTATCTCTGTTGTGTCAAGTACATTAAGTTTCATCGCTGCTTTGCAAAACTCGGAAAATTCATAGAAACGGCGGCCTGGGATGTTGCTGTGATCTATCAGGCCGTGAAAGAACATCTCTGCACCGGAAACCGCGCTCCTCCAACGAAAATGAAGAATATTATCAGCGCCGTGTGCAAGGGCCTGAAAAGCATAGCCGGACAGCTGCCCCGGTCTGGCAGTAGGCGGCATTTCATAGCAGCATTCAGCCGAACTGCTTAGCTGCTCCATAACCCAGAAGTTTCGCCCTTTAACGCCTCTCATAAGATCAAGATAAAATGCGGCGGAATAATTGGCGTCAGGATCATCGGGAATCCTCAGCGTAGGACAATTGTCATATGAAACAAAATCAAGCTCGCTGAAAAGTCGGTAAAAATCAGGATTATGCTGCGAAAAACAGACATTGGCAGTTACTTTTGCTTTCGGACATTCACGCTTAATAATCATTACGATTTCCTTAACAAACTCTGCCGTACTGTCTGAGCAAAACCGTGAATATTCAAGACATAAAGCCGGATTCTGCAATTCTTCCGGATAAGCTGCCGGAGGCTGAATCTGCGAAATATCACTGTATTCCCCACTCCAAACAGCCGTTCCAAAAACGGAATTAATATTTTCCAGCGTATCATATTTATTGATAAGCCATGTATGGAATTTTTCTCTGCATACTTCACAGGTACACGGGTAAGAGTCCGGTTCATTATCTATCTGCCATGCGGCAACATTAGGATCAGAGCCATAGCGTCGCACCAGACGTTCGGTTATCCTTTTGGCATAATCCATAAATACAGGAGAATTTATACATCTGTGACCTCTAATGCCAAGCTGCACCTTTTTTCCGTCAGGATTTACGCGTCTAATCTCCGGATGAGCCTCATACATCCACAAAGGCGGACAATTTGTGGGAATTCCGATCACAACTTCAATACCATAGCGCTTGAACATTCTCATAATATCGTCAAGACGATTAAAATTGAACTCTCCATCTTTTGGCTCAAGTCTTGACCATGCAAATTGACCTATCCTTACGATTTTAACTCCTGTTTGAGCCATCATCTCAGCATCCTTTTCCCATAATGAGCCGTTCCATTGTTCCGGATAGTAATTAACGCCTATTTTCATAACTTTACCTCCCGTCTGTCCGTCGTATAGCATATAATTTCACAATTTTCCATGAACCAACCTGAAAATTCTTCGGTAGTCATATCGTTAAAATACGTTTCGATAATACGGCATACTCCGCCGTGACTTACAAGCAGAACATTTTTATCGCTATAATTTTGGATAACGTCGTCCAGCATTGAATATACACGGTGAGAAAGCTGAAGCAGTGATTCGCCATCGACGCCCATTCTCATACCGTAATTAATTTTATTTTCTGCAAAGCCGTCTGTAAATCTGGATTTACCTTCAAACCAGCCGTAATCCCATTCTCTGAGTCGGTCGTCATAAAAAACAGGAATACCGGTTCTCTCTGATACAGTCATGGCGGTTTTCATAGCTCTTTTCATGGGCGAAGCGATAATAAGGTCAATACAGTCCATTCCATCGATTCTTTCCGCAAGTTCAGCCGCCTGCCGGATACCGGTTGAATTAAGCTCAATATCTGTTGTGCCTAAAATAAGTTCATCACGATTAAAGTCTGTCTGCCCGTGCCTTGTTGAGTATATATACAAATTAATCACACCTGTTATTGTAATTTTGCCGCTTTTTCGATTTCTGCCCTTGCATTTTCAATCATAAGCTGACTGGGATTTTCTCCGCCCATAATACGGGCTATTTCAGATATACGCCCGTCCATATCAAGCTGAGTTACATTTGTTTCTGTACGGTCGTCAATTATTTTTTTCTCTATCATCAGATGATTATCAGCCATAACTGCGATCTGTGAAAGATGAGTTACGCAGATGACTTGTCTTACCCGTCCGATCTCACGGAGCTTTACGCCTATTTTCTGCGCTGCCTTTCCGCTGACTCCTGTATCGATCTCATCAAAAATCATAGTTGGTATGCTGTCCTTCTCGGCAATAACGCTTTTCAGTGCAAGCATAATTCTGGAAAGCTCTCCTCCCGAAGCAATTTTAGAAATCGGCTTAGGCTCTTCCCCTTTATTTGCAGAAATAAGAAATTCAACACTGTCCATTCCATTTGCGGTAAGCTTTCCTTTTTCGTGGCGCACTTTAATAACTACCCCTGCCATATTAAGAAATTCAAGCTCCGCCGTAACCTGTGCAGTAAATTTTTCTGCTGTTTTCTCACGATAATCATAAAGAGATTTTGCCTGATCTGTTACAGAACGAAGAAGCTCTTCCTTTTTGACGCTTAGTTTTTCGATTTCTCCGCGAGAACTGTCAAGCTGCATTATCTCTGTACAGGCATCATTATAAAACCTTATCAGACCATTGCAGTCCTGAGCATATTTTCTTTTTAATTTATTGATATTTCCGAGCCGCTCTCCCAGATATTCAAGGCGCTGTCCATCAAGCTCGATCTTTTCCGAGAGCTTTTCAAGTTCCGAAGCTATATCTGACAGCTCAATTTCCGCTGCTGAAAGTCTTTCGTAAAGGCTGTTAAGTGCAGGTATCCCATCAGTAAATCCGGCTATTTCCTGTTCAGCCGAAACTATAACTTCATTTGCACCGTCTTCTCCTATAATCGCCTGTACAGCCCCTTTCAGCGCAATTATAGTTTTCTCTGAATTTCTGGCGGTATCATATTCCTGTTCCAGTACCTCATCTTCATTTTCCTCAAGTTCCAGCTCGCCTATGTCGTTAATAATTTCATTAAGATATCGGGCACGTTCAATACGGAACTGCTCCTGACGCTTTAATTCCCTAAGCTTTCTCGCTGTCTTCTGAAGTTCCCGAAAAGTTTTATTATATGCATCAAGGAGAGTATTATCACCGCCAAAATCATCAAGTATATCAAGATGCCTATCGCTGTCCAAAAGCACTTGATTATCATGCTGACCGTGAATATTTATAAGCATACAGCCTATTTCCTTAAGAAGCGAAGCAGATGCCGTACGATGATTTACTCTTGAAACACTTCCGCCGTCGGCACTGATCTCACGGGTAACAGTGATTTCATTATTCTCGTGTGAGATTCCCAACTCATCAAGCTTTTCTGTTATATCGGGAGAAAGATCAGTAAAAAGCGCTGTTATTACAGCCTTGTCACAGCCTGATCTGACTATATCCTTTGTACAGCGCTGACCTAAAACAGCATTTATGCCATTGATAAGAATAGATTTACCGGCGCCGGTCTCGCCGGTAAAAATATTCAAATCATTTGTAAGCGGAATTACCGCTTCACGGATAACCGCAAGGTTGCGTATATAAATTTCCTTTAGCATATATTAGTGTCATCTCCCCGGAAAAAGATCGCTTTTAAATTTTTTCGACAGCTTTTTAGCGTCTGCCTCGCTTCTTACAAGAATGAAAATCGTATCGTCGCCCGCTATAGTTCCTACAACACCCTCATGGTTTACTGAATCAATTGCGGCACATGTTCCCTGAGCCATTCCAGCACGGCATTTAAGAACGATGGTATTCATTGCATAATCAACTGACAAAACTGCATCCTGAAAAAGCGTCTTTTCCTTGACGGCAGATATAGGCAGCGTATATCTCATTTCCCCGCGATCATTGCGCTGCTTTATCAGGGATAGTTGCTGAATATCCCTGGAAAGTGTCGCCTGTGCAGTTTTTATCCCCCTTTGTTCAAGGAGCATTATTAATTCTTCCTGTGTCGAAACAAAGTGCTCTGAGATTATTTCCAGTATTGCCTCTTGCCTGCGGTTCTTCATAAATTCTCCTTATTTTATGGGCTTGCACAGTTTTCTGCACAATGATTCGTGAAAAGAATTTCCTATAAGATTTACAAACTTAATATTATGCCGACCTCTGATTATATCAACAGATTCATTTTCATGCAGTTTAAAATACAGCTCTCCGTCAACGCAGACAACCATACTTTCTCCGTTCGACGTTCTGTCTGTAAGTCTGAGCTTTCTTCCTGCGGAAAACATTGTCGCTCTTGAAAACAGGGAATGAGGACAAATAAGAGTCATTTCTATACATTCAAGATCCGGTTCGATAACAGGTCCTCCTGCTGAAAGAGCATATGCTGTAGATCCTGACGGCGTACTGAACAATACTCCGTCAGCCCGGTATTTTCCAACAAGATAGCTGTCGGAATACACCTCAAAATCACAGATACGAAAACTTCCGGAACGTGCCGAAATTTCATTAAGCGCAGTATATATCACATCGCCGCTGTCACGGTGCAAAATAACGTCAAGAGTCATTCTATCAGAAATTTCATACTTCCCGTTTTTCAGCAGCCTGAGCTTATCGAGCTGATCTGCTTCAAGCCCCGCCATAAATCCCAATGTTCCTGTATTTATTCCCAACAGCTTTGTATCGGTCCCTGTAAGAAGCTTTGCACAGCGAAGAATAGTTCCGTCGCCCCCGATAGCTATAACAAAATCTGCCGTTCTTGAAGACCGCTCTATATCTTCATAAACTATAGATGGCTTATCGGAAAATTCCTTTTTGAAATTCTCACTAACGCATACCTGAATCCCCTCGCGAAAAAGTATATCGCATACATTTCTCGCACAGGAAAGAGCATTTTTTTTCTGAAAATTAGGATATAAAGCTGCTTTCATACTTACTCCTTAAAGCATACTGAACGATTTTTCCACAAGCTCCCTAAAGTCGCATAAAATATGGCTTCCCGAGTTTTTTCTTACTATCATAAGATATTCGATATTTCCGCTTCCTCCTCTTATCGGAGAACAGCAGTATCCCTCGGGAACGAGACCAATTTCCGCCGAAAATACATCTATATCAGATAATACACTTACATGAACTTTCTTATTTTTAACGACGCCGTGCTTTCCAATATTGCTTTTTCCAGCTTCAAATTGGGGTTTGATAAGCACTGCCGCTGTTTCGCCTTCTTTAAGAAGCTCATGTATCTTAGGCAGAATCATTTTCAGGGAAATAAAAGAAACATCGGCACAGATAAAATCCATGTACTCTCCAAGACGATCGGCGGAAATATTTCTTATGTCAGTTTTTTCCATACAAATCACCCTGCCGTCGGACCTGAGCGAAGCTGCAAGCTGATCTCTGCCGACATCGACCGCAAATATTTTTTTTGCGCCTTTTTTCAGCATAAAATCCGTAAAACCTCCGGTTGATGCGCCTATGTCAAGACAGACTTTTCTATCAAACCTTAGATCAAATTCATAAGCAGCCTTTTCGAGCTTCAAAGCTCCTCTGCCAACGTAGGTCTGGCTTATTGATGATTCCACAACATCATCTTCCAGCGTATTCCATGACGGCTTTTTTATTACTTTTCCATTAACTGAAACTGCTCCGGACATTATCATTTCTTTAGCCTTTTCACGGCTTGATACGATTCCTTGTGCAACAAGAACGCTGTCAAGTCTTGCCATTAACCTCATTGCTCCTTTTTCTGATGAATTCAGCCATTTTAGCACTTGTCAGACCAAGCTGATTCAGACATTCCTTTACCGACGCCTGTTTGACGTAGCCGTTTGCTGTAACCCTAAAATATCTGCCCTTAAAGGATGATCTGACAAGAATATCTGCAAACTTTTCGGAAATACTTCCGCTATCCATGCTTTCTTCAAAAAATACAATCATTCGGTAATTTACAGTCTCTTCGGCAAGATCGTCATCCAGAGGCCAGATTTTTGTAAGTTTCAACAAATCACAGCTGATTTCCTCTTCAAACAGTATATTCTGCGCTTTCATAGCCTCATCAAAAATACGGCCGTAAGTGATGATAAGAATATTGCTCCGTCCATGACTGATAAAAACATGATCTCCGGAAAGATAACCATTATCATATGCATCCGGCTCTCCTCCCCTAGGATAACGTATGGCAGCAATACCATTATCCTCAAAGACAGCCTTTTTCATACACATTTTAAGCTCGTCATAGCAGCAGGGAGAGTATATCGTCGTGTTCATGATTGTCGTCAGCATAGGAACGTCAAAAAGTCCCTGATGCGTCTCACCATCCTCTCCTACTATTCCGGCACGGTCTATACCAAGAACGATATGAAGCTTTCCGATGGAAATATCATGGATAAGTTGGTCGTAGGCACGCTGCAGAAAAGAAGAATATACTGCAAAAACCGGTATCTGTCCCATTGCAGCCAACCCTCCGGCAAATGTCACAGCGTGCTGCTCGGCAATACCGACGTCAAAAAATCGTTCGGGAAAGCGACTGCAAAAAAACTGAAGTCCGGTACCGTATTTCATAGCAGCCGTGATTGCAGTTATCCGGCTGTCATTTTGTGCAATACGCACAAGTTCACGTCCAAACACTGTAGAAAAACACTTGTTTGCAGAAACCTCAGGATTACCTGTTTCAATGTCAAAGCGTGAAATCCCATGATACTCCCCCGGATTATTTTCTGCTGGTACATAGCCCTTGCCCTTGACCGTTTTAACATGAATGAACACTGGCTCGTCATAGGTTTTAGCCATTCGCATAACCTCTTCCAGCTCCTCCAGATCATGTCCGTTTACAGGTCCAAGATATATAAATCCCATATCCTCAAAAAGATTGCTTTCTTCAAAAATACGGTATTTCACAGAATCCTTTACGTTTTTTATTCCCCTTGCCACTGATTTTCCCATAATCGGAATTTTCTTAATTCCCCGCTCAACGGCACGCTTTGTCTGGAGATATTCCTCGCTGTTTCGGAGAGAAGTAAGATATTTGGCAACAGAACCGACGCTTTTGGAAATCGACATATTATTATCATTGAGAATTACTATAAGATTGGGATTTTTCCCCCTGCCTCCGTTATTCATCGCTTCATAGAACATTCCGCCGGTCATAGCACCATCACCAATCACAGCCACGGCAAAATTATTTTTCCCCTGAATCATCATAGCCTCTGCAACACCGCATGCAACAGAAACAGAAGTGCTGCTGTGTCCGCTTATATAGGTGTCGTGAACACTTTCTTCGGGCTTCGGAAATCCTGATAGTCCGTCCTTTCGGCGTAGAGTGTGGAATTCCTTTAACCTGCCGGTAAGTATTTTATGGGTATATGACTGATGTCCCACATCCCATATTATTTTGTCGTCAGGTGAATTAAAAACCCGGTGAATGGCCATAGTCAGTTCAACAACGCCAAGATTCGAAGCAAGATGACCTCCTGTTTTGGAAACAGTTGTTATCAAAAGATTCCTTATCTCGCTGCACAGTGCATTGCACTGTTTAACGGATAGTTCCCTCAAATCCTCCGGCAGCTTAAGGTCAGCCAATGATACTTTTTTCTCTGTAATAACATTTTTTTCCGAATTACTTTTATCCTTCATTTTAAACGACTGGGAGCGGAAATAGCTTTACATCTTAATATTTCCCTGCTCCGCTGCTCCTTTGTAATGTTATTTTTTTCTGCACAGAAGCATTTCTGTAAGCTCTTTAAGGAAAAGACTGTCACTAAATTTTTCGAGCGTCAACATTGCCTCTCCAGTAATTTGTCCGGCAATATCCCGTGCTTTTTCCACACCATAAAGCGTTACAAAAGTGGTCTTGTTCTCCTGTGAATCACTGCCTGCCGGCTTGCCCAATTCCTCAGTGGTACTTGTAACGTCAAGTATATCGTCTATAATTTGAAAGGCAAGTCCAAGACGATAGCCATATTCACCGGCTGCGGCGGCTGTTTCACTATCGGCTCCGGCACAAATGCAGCCTATCATACAGGAGACTGCAATAAGATCTCCTGTTTTATGACGGTACATATTGCGAAGATTCACTTCGTCAACATCGCTTCGCTTTTCGTTTTCCATATCAATGACCTGACCGCCGATCATTCCATCGCGTCCTACAGCCTTCGCAAGACATGAAATAATACTTACCTTTTGATCATTGGTGAGAACAGGATCGTCGGCAATAATCTCAAACGGCAGTACGGAAAGAGCGTCTCCGGCAAGAATGGCTGTCGATTCGTCAAAAGCCTTATGACAAGACGGTTTTCCCCGCCGGAAATCATCATTGTCCATCGCCGGAAGATCGTCATGGATCAAAGAGAAGGTATGTACCATCTCAATGCCGCATGCCGGTGCGGATACTGTTTTGTAATCGCCTCCGCAGGCTTCACAGAATGCATATGCCAAAACCGGCCTAATCCTTTTTCCTCCCGCTTCAAGCGAGTAATTCATTGCCTTTATAAGATTTTCCTGTGCGCTTACTGCTCCGAAACAAAGGCTGTATTTTTTTAGATTTTCCTCGGTAAATTTTACATATTCCGAAAGTTTTTCCCTAAAATTACTCATATCACTTTTCTGACGAAAGCTTTTCGTCAACCTCCGTTATTTTTATTTTTGCCTCACTAAGCTGCTTTTTGCAGAGAGCTGAAAGCTTAACGCCGTCCCCGTAAAGCTCAACTGCTTTTTCAAGGGAAATATCTCCTCTTTCAAGCTCAGCAACAATTTTATTAAGATTTGTTAAATTTTCCTCAAAGCTATGTTCTGTTTCCATTTTATCACCATATATCTGTAATTTTCGCTTTCGCACCGCCTTTTTCAAAACGTATGCTTATTTTATCATCTGTTTTTAATTTATCTGAACTGCAAATAAGATTATCGCTGCTGTAAACCAGTGAATACCCCCGTGAAAGAACTTTCAGCGGACTAAGACTTTCAAGGTATATTATTTGTTCGTTCACTTGCAATTCAAAACATCTGAGATATGCATACAATGCAAGCCTGCATCTTTTTTCAAGATTTATAATTTGGTTCTCCGAAAGCGCGAGGCGGTTCTCCGGAGACTGAACCGCAAGCCGTGCAGCCGTACGATAAAGTTTTTCTTCAGCCCGCAAAAATACAGCAGAAAATGCTTTTTGAAGCTTCTGCTCCAAAATATCAATTCTGCCGAAAAGGTTGTCCGCTGATACGGATACCAGTTCAGCCGCTGCCGACGGTGTAGGCGCTCTCATATCTGCGGCAAGATCTGTTAATGAAATGTCAGTTTCATGACCGACAGCGGAGATTACCGGAACCTTGCAGTTATAGACCGCATAAACCGCCTTTTCTGTGTTAAAAGCGCTAAGATCCTCAGAAGATCCTCCGCCGCGTCCTAATATAATCACATCGCATCCTGCCGCTTCCGCTCTAAAGATACCACGGCAAATGGAATCAGGCGCGCTTTCTCCCTGAACAATGGCATTCACGGCATATACCTCACAAAGCGGCCACCGTCTTGAAAGAACATTGATAATATCCCTAACTGCAGCGCCGCTGAGTGATGTTACTGCTCCGATCTTTTTTGGCATTGCAGGCAAAGAACGCTTGTGAGCAGTATCAAATACTCCCTTCTTAGCAAGTTCCCTTTTAAGCTGTTCTAAGGCGGCAGTTTCTTTCCCTATTCCCTCCGGAATAATATCAGTTACATTTATCTGATAAACACCGTCACGCTCGTAAACCGTTATATTCCCGGACACAACTACAGACATTCCGTCTTCCGGAACAAATTTAAGCCGGGATGCAGTCTGTGCGAACATTATCGCCTTTAACATACTTTCCTTGTCTTTCAAAGTAAAATACAAATGGCCGCTTTTGTAATGACAGACAAAATTGGAAATTTCGCCTTTTATCATAATCCCCTGTAAAACTCTGTCACCTCTGACAACAGAGCTTAAATACTTATTTATCTGTGTAACCGTAACAACAGGCATTACTTTTCTCCAATATATTTAATATAGCCGAATATAGCAATTCCGGCAGCATTGTCGCAAGAGAACTCCGGAGCGGCAAAATATGCGTTCTTAAATCGTGCAGTTATTTTTTCACGAATATATATATCCGACATTACTCCCCCTGCAAACACGAGAGGAAGCGTACCGTAACATCTTACAGCATTTTCGGTCATAGCAAGTATCGTCTCAGCAATTGTGTCAAGACAGTATGCCGCAATATTTTCAGACTTTTCTCCTGCGTCAGCCATAGCACAGCATTTGTTTTCAAGTCCGGAAAGACAGCAGTCATTTCCTTTAAGAACAGCTTTCACATTGATTTTTTTGTCAGCTCCAGACGCCAATGCTTCAAGCTGACGTCCACACGGAAAATCCAGACCAAGCATCATTCCAACTCTGTCTACAGCTTGACCTGCCTTTAGATCAAGAGATGTGCCGATTTCGGAAATACTTAAAATATTTTCCTTATCAGGTTCGCAAAGAAGACAATCTGTAGTTCCTCCGCTGACATGAAAAGCAATAAATCTGTGTGAAACAAGATCGAGCCTGCCGGCTGAATAAAGAGCCGCCAATATATGACCTGTCTGATGTGACGCAGTATAAATAGGAATTTTTTCTATAGACCCAAGCGAACGTGCAACCCCCTCTCCGCAAAGAAAACACGGCATATAGGAGCCTTCTGAATTTCGGGGACGTGAAGAAGCCGTCACAGCGCATGGTTTTTTCAGTATATTTTCCCCGAACAGTTTTTCTATCATTTCAGGAAGCTGCTTTGTGTGATGAAAAACAGCGTCACTTTGACGAAGTCCGAGTTTCCCTTTCCCAACGGGAAGAAGCCTTTTTGACTGATATATCTTGTTTTCTTCGCTAATGTAAACAGCAGCCGAGGTAGTGTAATTGCTTGTATCAATTCCTAAAAACTCAGGCATTTTCCACAGCCTCATTCTTCTGACGGTCTCTTGAAAATGCTCCGAGAACCCCGTTTATAAAAGAAGTATCCTCTTTGTAGGCATAAACCATAGAAAGATTTATTGCTTCGCTGATAGCTGCATTTACAGGAGTATTTTCATCGTAAACTGCTTCATATAAAGCTATTCTTAGAATTGCCAGATTAAGCTTTGAAATTCGGGAAATGCTTCTGGATTTACTGTATCCGGAAATAATCATATCAATCTCGCCGGCATGTTCAAGCGTTC
>CAJTWQ010000038.1 GCA_910579835.1 uncultured Ruminococcus sp. | reverse complement strand
TTTCTTCCCAAGCCACTCTCTGAATTTTTCTTCGCACATAATTTTACCTCATTTTCTTTTGCGTTCATCATTTTCACAAACTCCCGATATTTTCGAGTATATTCGTAAGATTTTCCGAAAATATTGACAGCTGCCGTGTACAGTTTCGGCTCGTATTTTTCGATGATTTCAAGTTCCTCGTTGATACGAGGATTGAACGGACAACCGACACAGCCTGTGCGTTTTAAGCCATATTCCACATAGTCCCATTCGTCTATAAGGGAAAGTACTTTGCTCAGCAGACCGACAGCTTTCAGACTCAGTGTTTTTGAACGCAGGTGAAAATTGCTCATCACAGTATAGTTGGAATTTTTATTCACCCTGCAAACGCTTGACGGCTGTGTTTTTTCGATTTTCTTTGCCATTTTTCTCACCTCAGACAAATTTCATAGACGGGATTCTCAGCTTGTTGACAGCGTATTTTCCGTCCACACAAATGATATATTTACTGTCTTTGAGTTCATCAAGAGCAGCCTTAATAGTTTTCAAAGAATCGCACTCCGAGAATGTGCAGAGTTCCTCTGCCGTGTGATAGTCGCTTTCGGGTATGTTCAGCATCGTGGACAGAAGTCCGTTAGCTTCAAGCGACAGTTGATTGTCGTTCGGATAAATAGTTTTATTTTCGGACATGGTATGACCTCCTCTTTGATTTTAGGCAACAAAAAAGCGTCTCTGATTGAAAATCAGAAACGCTGAATAATTGTAAAACCTTTTTGTTAGCAGCAGGATTTACCACAATATTTAATTTTTTTGTTTATAAAGAACTACAAAAATCAATACAAAACAGGTTGAAACAGTAAGTTCTCAGTATTATGTTTTCAGTGTTATTTTTTCGCTTGATTCAAGTTTTGTTTTCCTTGATTTTACGGTACTTTTCAAGAAATTTTTATTCCACATTATATTATACATTGTATAAATTGTTACCAAAAATTCTACCAAAGTTCTACCAAAAAGAAAAAATCAAGCATTTTTTAAGACCTCGTATTTTAGGCACTCTTTGATTTTTGACCTCTGAAAACCTCGATTCTATGGGATAAATTAGCTTGTTGTCGGATATTTCAGTATGGAGTAGAATGTGGTGGGTATTATATCATAATTTAAGAAAATGTCAAGCGTTTTGAAGAAATTCAAGGCGCTTTTCTTATTGCAAGCTGCAGCCGGCTTGACCGCAGTTCACGCTTTCACTCGCTTTGCTCGTTGTTCTCTCTGCGGCGGAAATAGTCTGCTTTCGCACGCATAAGAAAATCGGCGGCAGGTGGTATTAATTAACAGGAGGTAAAATTATGCAGGGCACAGGCAAGCAGGCAGACCCATACATTCCCGGAAACTGGGAAGAATTTGTAACGGCTGTCGGCACAAAAAACGCTTATGTAAGTCTTCCGGAGGGCGGAGGAACTTTCAATATGAACAAGATCGCGCCGACCGGGGTCGGGATAATTACGGCAAACTGCGAGGAAATCAACGGCAATGGCTGGACTATCGCAAATGCATACAATATGTACATAAAGGATGAAACGGGTTCTAGTTTTGGAACAAAAATCCGTAATCTTAATATCAAAAATTTTTTAATTGATTCCACATCAAAGCCATTAATTGACGGTCCTTTATTCGATTATGTTTTGCTTCTGGATGGATGTCAGATTTCAGGTAAAAGAATATCTGGCAGTTCTACAGAAATATTTGGTACAGGCGTGCGTTTTCAGAGCTGCGGCATAAATATAGCCTTTGGTGGAACGGAGCATTATTTAGTTGAGCATGGATATTATAACAAAGTATGGGGATTTTTCTGCAATGTATGGCTGGATTACACCGATTGCACAACTGATTTTTATAATTATAACGACTATGATTACGCCTTTGAAAATTCATTTGTAAGAATCACGACGAATTCAGATAAAACGCAAAAAAGTGATTTCAGGAACGGCAGTATAAACAATATCGTGCAGATTGACGGCAGCAATATCGTCATTGATTCAACGGGCGAATCGCACGAAGTCACTGACGAGCAGCTCCGTGATGCGGCATATCTGAATTCAATAGGCTTCCCTATAGCATCGGAGGGGTGATCTTATGGGTTGGTACATAGGCGGGGACGGACTTCCCACAAACGAAAACTTTATAGAATGTCCCGAAAAATCCATGGATAAGCCTTATCCTCATGCGCTTTGGCGGACTGGAGAAACACATATAGGCGAGGATATTTATTACAACAATGGATTACCATATAATATGCTGCTTCCTGGAATAACTCCGTACCGGAATCATTTTGAAAAAGTATTTCAAAGAGAATACATAACCGTTCATGATTACATGAGCAAAGAAGAAGATTTTGATACTAACGGACTTGCGGTTCTGTCGCCGGTCTCATGCAGTATTTCCGAGGAATATAACGGAGACTATTCTTTACAGATCGAGCTTCCTATTGACGATAACGGGAAATGGGAATATATACGCGAATTCAATTTTATTAAGGCACAGGGACAGATTTTTCGCATCAATCAGTGTGAAAGATCATATTCCGGAGGAAAAGGCACTGTAAAAGCTTCGGCAATACATATATTTTATGAACTGAACGACTTCTGGATAAGATATTTTCCATATTTCTGGGCGAATTTATCAGGTCAATTAGTACTTTATCAATTGTATCTCGAAGCGCTGCGCGATCATCCGGTTATGGAAAATGAGGTCATACACAATTTTAAATTTGATTCTGACATTACTGTAAAAAAGGATATAGGCGCAGCAATGTGGGAGAAATTTACAAGCGGATACGGATTCACTTTTACAGAAGCAATAATGGGCGAAAACGGTCTGCTTGCAAAGTGTAACGGCGAATTGCGCAGAGATAATTTTTATTTTTCCGTGAACGAGCGAAAATACGATTATCACAGTTTTTCAATTTATTTAGGCAGAGATTTTAAAGGAATAAAAGTAAAGCTGGATTCATCATCGGTCTGTACTCATCTTGAAGCGTACGATAATCACGGTAATATGTTCGGGGTTTCATTTGATTCAGCAGCTGTCATATATTTTCCGCACAACGTCAACAGAAAAATTTATTTTGATTATGATAAAAGCAATATAGATGTTTTGATAAACGATGCTATGCAGTTCTGGAACGAAAATTGTCAGCCGATTGTTTCGTATACAATAGATGTTGTTGATTTCAGAAGCAACCGAGATGCGCAGGGATTCAGCAACATTGGTCAGAACGAATATAAGGTCGGAAACGTCGGTACGATATACGATCCCAGATTAGGCATTAATCTTAATCTTAAAATAACAAAAGTTGTGACAGACGCGATTACCGGAAATGTAAAAACAATTGTTTTTGGATCAACAAAAAGCTTTACAGGACACACATATAATCCAATTCCCGTTATTCCGGAAGAAGAATTATACAAAAAAGCGTATGTTCAACTCAAAGACAAAAATGGCAAATTATTATTCGATAAGAATCATGTAAAGCTTGTTAAAAAATTGGAGGTATAAGTATGGACGAAGAAAAGATATATGATCTGGGTTATGAAGCATCTGAGATTGACGCTCTGTTAAGCAAGATGGCATCATCTGAGATATTTACTAACGTCGAAAAGCAAGCCGTTGCAATTATCCCGGACAAGGTCGACAAGATCGAAGGAATGGGATTGTCTCATAACGATTTTACAAATGCTTATAAAGACAGTATTATAATTAACCGGTTAACTCTGGGATATTCGGTTAAAAATCTGCTTAAAAACGGATGCGGCTCACGGACGTCATCCGGAGTAACGGCAGCCGTTAACGCCGACGGAACGATCACGCTGAGCGGAACGTCGGAAAAAGCTTTTGTTCTGTATGCTTCGGTTTCGGACGGAATAAACAATCCCGGCGATACGCCTCTGAAAAAGGTTTTTCCCGACGGCGAATATTATCTGTCGGGCGGAATATCGGGCAAAGCGTATATGCAGCTTTTTTCATTTGACGAGACGCGCACGGGCAAGCTTCAGTACGGCGGAAAAGTAACGGTAAACGGCGATTATCCGTACAACTGCGTACGTATCACAATCGAGAGCGGCAAGACCTTTAACAACGAAACCATTTATCCTATGCTCCGCTGTGCCGATATCACCGACGATACCTATGAACCGTACAAGCCGTCGGTCGAGGAACGTCTTGCGGCTTTAGAAGCAAAAATCGCTGCTCTGGAGGGGGGGACCACATAATGAATGCAGAAATAATAATCGCTCTTATCTCGCTTATAGGAACTCTCGGAGGAAGTTTAGGCGGTATTCTTGTCAGTTCAAAAATGACGAATTACCGCTTGCAGCAGCTTGAAAATCGTGTCGCAGAGCATAACAATTTTGCAAAGCGTATGCCTGTTATTGAGGAGCAGATAAAAGTAATTAACCACAGACTGGAGGATTTGGAGCATGAAAATTAAAGAAAGGATTGCGAAATTGATTGATGTGAAATCAATTTTAACTCTTGTTTTGACAGTGTTTTTCGGGGCTTTGACTATCAGAGGCTCAATATCCTCCGATCAGTTTCAGACTATATACACAACTGTTATAGCGTTCTATTTCGGTACGCAGTATCAGAAAAATTCTAATGATAATAAAACTGTATGGCGTTAAAAAGGAGATTACTATGACTAAAAATTTTCAAGTTACAGAAAATATCCAACTTTCAGAAAATTTTTGCTCGCGTGAATTTTATTGCAAATGCGGGCAGGATCACGAACAGATCATCAGTGAAAAGCTAGTTGAAAAATTACAGTCTCTTATAGGGCTTTTGGGAGCGGATAAAGCGATAATTACCAGCGGCTACCGTTGCCCCGCGCATGATAAAGCTGTAGGCGGAAACGGCTATGGGATGCACACAAAGGGAATTGCCGCAGATGTGATTTTTTATAAAAAAGGTACGCCGATATGTACGAAGAAAGTTGCCTGTAAAGCTCAGGATTTAGGATTTACAGGTATTGCTAACATTGACAGTACATACACGGCGATCCATCTTGATGTCAGAAGCGGCGTTAAATGGCTCGGAGACGAGGTCATAACATCCGCATACAGCATTACAGATGATTTTTATAAATATTACGGCTTCACACGTCATGAAAACAGCGATATAAAGACATTGCAGACCATTCTCAACAATAAGGGCGCAGAGCTTGCAGCTGACGGCATTGCAGGAAATAAAACGCTTATGGAAGTCAGGAAATATATAATTGAAAAGGGAGATTGCGGCGAGCTGACGCAATGGGTTCAGGAACGTTTGAATTTTCTCGGATTCGACTCTGGAAAGGCTGACGGCATTGCAGGAAATAAAACAATGTCGGCAATTGCAGAATTTCAGAAGAAAAACAATCTTGGCGTTGGTTATCTCGGCGGTTCTGATTGGAACATACTGATAAACGGGAAATAATATATGAACGATATTAAATGGAATACTGTCTTACTGAATGAATTCTTAAAAATCGGTTTATTGACAGAAGATGAAGAAAACGTATTGAAAGAAAGAATAAAGGGCAAATCAAGACAATCTATCGCATTTAAATATCACTGGTCCGTTGATAATGTTGACAGAATTATAAGAAGCTACAGAAACAAATATGATTCTTGTCAGCCGTTATCCGACTTATTGCCTGAACGAAGAATCTCTAAAAACAAACGATAAAATAAAGGCAGGAGAGCCGAAACACTCTCCTGTCTTTTTATTTGCTTTATATAATGTTTTAATAATAATTTGATACATTTTATACCGATTTTTTAATGTTACTATTATATCAACAAAAAATATTGAAAGGCGTTAGGCTATGGGATATATATGTACTAATCCTAATCCGTCAAAAAAATCAGTAGGCGACTGCGTTATAAGGGCTATATCAATAACAATGGGAATTGATTGGCTTACAGCCTATCTTGCGCTGTGTATTCAGGGGCTAAAAATGTGTGATATGCCATCCGCAAATGCTGTTTGGGGTGAATTTTTACATCAAAATGGTTTTAAACGCTATCTTATTCCAGAATATTGTCCCGTTGATTATACAGTCCGTCAATTTTGTGAAGATGAAATATGCAATAACTGCATTCTTGCAACGGGAACGCATGTTATTGCAGTAAAAAACAGTAATTATCTGGATTCATGGGATTCAGGAGACGAAATACCGATTTATTTTTGGACAAAAAAGGAGAAGTAAAGTAAATGAATTATAATCCTTATCAGCAATATCAGCAATTTGGACAGACTTTTCCGCCTGCTTATAATTCTGCTTATCAATCAACTATGGGGAATCAACAGCAAATGCCGATACAGACGACTCAGATGCAGCCACAGATGACGCCGCAGCCAATGCAGGAAGTTAGCGGCGATATGATATGGGTGCAAGGCATAGAGGGAGCAAAAGCGTACTTTGTAGCGCGTGACAGCATGGCGATTCTTTGGGATTCAGAAAATCCTGTTATTTACATAAAAACGGCAGACAGTTCCGGCATACCTACAACACGAATTTTAGATTATACTGAACGTTATCAAAATCAAAATATTCCGGGTTTTAATCAGCGGCAGAATAATGCCGACTATGTAAGCCGTGACGAATTTAACAATCTTAATACTCGTTTAAATGAACTTACAGCTAAATACGACCAAATATACAAGGAAGGTGTTTGATAATGGCAAATCCGCTTTTTAAAGCTTTTGGAAATAGGAATCAAGGCAATAACATCATGGGACAGTTTCAGAATTTTATGAACCAAATGAAGGGACAGAATCCTAATGATATTTTAAATAATATGATTTCATCCGGACAAATCAACCAAAAGCAGCTTAATCAAGTTCAGGCAGCAGCAAAACAAATGTCCGGACAATTTGAAGGCATTAGATCAATGTTTGGTTTTAAATAAGTCAATAACGGCAATTGCCGTTAAATATAAAAACAAAGGAGATTAAATAGTATGGTTTCTTCGGAAATGACGCCGGCAGACATCGCAGCAGTAACGGGCGGCGGTAATTCGTGCAATAACGGCGGAAACAGCAGCGGCTGGGGCGGCGACTGGGCATCTTGGATCATTGTGTTTCTTATTTTCGCAATGTTCGGTTGGGGTGGCTTCGGAAACGGTTTTGGCGGCGGATTCGGCGGTGGAAACGCTCAGCAAGGATATGATACAAGAGCCGACTTGCAGCGAGGATTTGACAATCAGTCTGTAATGAATAAGCTTAACGGGTTGGAAAACGGTCTTTGCGACGGTTTTTATGCTCAAAACACTAATATGCTTACAGGTTTCGGCAATCTTACGCTGAACAATGCGCAGAACACTGCACAGATTCAAAACAGTATGAATCAGGGATTTAATGGTTTGAATACAGCCCTTATAACTCAGGGCTATGAATCAAGGCTTGCAACTCAGGGTCTGGGTGCTCAGCTTGCCGACTGTTGCTGCAAAACACAGCAGAACATTAAGGACAATACTGTGCAGGGCATTATGAACACTAATGCCATTCAGCAGCAGATTTCACAATGCTGCTGCGAGAACGAAAAAATAGCTATGCAGAACCGCTTTGATGCAGCGCAGAACAACTGTGCAACACTTCAAGCTATTGATAAACTTGGCGATAGACTTGAAGCGCGTTTTAATGCTGCTGAAAGCGCTGCTAAGGACAGGCTTCTTGCTGAAAAAGATCGTCAGATTCTTGCTTATCAGGTTGCGCAATCTCAAGCAGGGCAAACAACTGATATTCGTAACGGAATAGTAAGCGATCTTAGAAATTGTCCTATAGGTACTTATAACGTTCCAAATCCGAACTGTTGTTACGGTCCATGGGGGGCTATGAATTGGAATGGTTTTGTTAATAACGGCGGTGGCAATAACTGCAATTCCTGCGGTTTCTAATCGCTGACGCTTTCCCCGAAATTCGGGTGACTACTTCGGGGCGGTAGGATTTCCTGCCGTCCTTGATTTTTAAGGAGGTTCAAAAAATGTCAAATTGTAAACCTGTATGTAAGCTTTGTAACCATCTTGCTATAAGCGCGTCGGTAGCATTTACAGGAGGAAATCTTGTTATTGATCTGCCTGCTAATACTTACAGGAACGGCGAAAAGGTATGTATTGTAGTAGCGCAGGCAATTCCTGCGGCGACTACTATTAATGCACCTGTATTTATTACAATCGGAAGCGGTACAGTGCAGTATCCGCTGACAAATAAATGCTGCGCGCAGATCACAGCATGCGGAATAAGAACAAGAACGCGATACAGCACAGTTGTTGCAACAAGCTCCGACGGCGGTTCGTTCCGGTTGCTTGGACATGCTTGCTGCGCACCTAATAATAATCTGGCAAGCATTAACGGCGGAGGAACGCCGGCAGCATAATTTGAAAGGAGATTAATAATGCAAAAGCTCTATGAATTAAAAGACATCCTTATGGATAGCTTGGGAGAATTCGACACAATTAAAAGCGGAAAGCTGAAAATGGGCGAGATCGAAGCGCTTAATAATATTACAGATACAATCAAAAATATTGATAAAATCTGTATGCTTGAAGAAAGTGACGGTTATAGTCAAGATGGAGAATGGGCGGCTGAAATGCGTGGGAATTACGGTAAATCCTATGATGAAAGAAGCCGAATGAATCGTGGTGGAAACAGAGACGGCGAATATAGCGAAAGAGGTGGAAACCGCAGAGGAACGCATTATGTCAGAGGCCATTACAGTCGTGACGGTTCTAAAGACAAGATGATGCGTGAGCTGGAAGAAGCAGAAGCAGCTGCTCCAACAGATAGAGATCGTAGAATATTACGTGACGCAATGGAGAAACTAGAAAACGAATGATTTCACAAAAAGAGCTCGAAAAGGAAATAAAGGAGCGTGAAAACGCTCCTCCCTCCATGAGAATATATAGTCAGCTGGCTGATTTAAGAACCATATACGATATGTATTATGGTGAGCCTCAGATATATGCGATCAATGGAGCGACTTCCGCAGATAAAGTGGTAAAAGTTTCAGAAAGCGAATTTATGAGGGCGCTTAACGGGAAAAATATGTTTAAATCCTGGGAGCTTATGGATGAGCTTATGTCAACAGTCAAAATTGTCAATCCAAGATTATACAACAGTGTAATGCGTAAGATAGAAGAGCAGGACTAAAGCGGCAGTTAAAGAAAAAACTGCTGCTTTATATTTTCGCCGTGTCATATTTCGTGTCATATTTTTTGCAAAAACATTGACTTTTACGCTAATATATTGATGTTTGTGTATAAAATATTTGCATTTTAAGGTCTAAAAAACTGCGATAAATCGAAGAAAATCGAAATATCGCAGTTTTAGGCTTGGTGGAGGCGAGGGGAATTGAACCCCTGTCCGAAAAATCATTCACACAACTTTCTACGAGCGTATTTTACCTATTAAAATTCCTTTCAAAGACTGCCGGTAAACGGGCTGAAAGTGAAAGTAGTCCGTATACAATTCAAAGGCACGGACACGCCAATGAATCGTTCACCGCTAATCGACGCCCAAGCGGCAGCCGCGGTACTCTGCCGGAGGACGGAAGCAGACTTAAGCTGCTACCAGTGCACTATTTCTAGTAACTGTAATATTATTTCTTGCGTTTATATTTAAACGTGGTGAGGATTAAGGAGGTCACACCATACTCCGCTCGCTTATCATATTTCAGAATCTCCGTCGAAACCTTTACGCCCCCTTAAATTTCCTGCGAACTTATAGCAGACAAATTCACTTTACTTACTATATTATTATACAATACATTTTCTTAAAAGTCAACAAAAATATAATAAAAAAATAGTTACAACTTGTTTCGATGTGTCAAAATTTGTCATTTTTGACAGTACGATGCAAGGGTGTTTTTAAGGCCAATTGTATCATAATCCCCCTGAAGCATTGAAGACAGCATTTCAGGGGGTTATCTTATTACAGCCTATATAGAAAGAAATCAGTTAATGCAGTTTTTTATGTGAAATTATGACTTTGTTTAAGCACCATATCCTTAACTTTCATCAGAGACGTAGTAGTGCTTCGTTCATTTTCCGAAAGTTTCATGGTAATATACTTGATCGTCTCCTCGTAATCGGGAATCATAATATGCTCAAGAGCATTTACCCGACGACGTGTTTTCTCAATCTCATCTGCCATAAGCTGACAAGACTTCTCAACCTCCGCCAAACGTATCATTTTCGGAAAAACACTGCTGAGAGCCGCAACTGCTCCGTCCAGATCAATGGACGTGAAAGCTGTACCATAGGAATATATGCCGCTTTCGCTGTCCGTGCGATATCTGGGATTGAACACAGGTATCATGACGCTCATGACGTTTTTTTCCTCAACATCAAGTTCAATTTCCTGCTTTGGGAGCATCAGCGCCGTTTCCAGAACTTCCCTCTGCATCACTGATCCTGCTACTGCCATATAACGATTGGCTTCGGAGATAGCCGCTTCAACCTCTGTCCTCAAACGACGATTTTCCTTAATCATATTCATAAACTGACGCATCAACTCATCACGCTTATCTTTGAGCAGCTTGTGGCCCCTCCTGGCAGACTCAAGCTTTTTTTTCAGCTTTGAAAGCTCCATTCGTGTCGGATTAACATTTAATCTTGCCAATCATGCCACCTCACTCCTGAACATCATAATACTTAACCAGATATTCTTCCCTGATACGTCTCAGCTCGCTTCTTGGCAGGAGTCTGAGCAGTTCCCAGCCAATAGAAAGCGTTTCCTCTATGCTTCTGTTATTATCAAATCCCTGAGAAACGTATCTTCTCTCAAATTCATCTGCGAATTTTGCATAGATCAGATCAGTAGGAGTAAGAGCCGCCTCTCCCAGAACGACCATAAGTTCCTTGGCATCCTTTCCCCGTGCATAGGCAGAGAAAAGCTGATTCATAGTGTCGGAGTGATCCTTTCTTGTCTTGCCCTCTCCAATTCCTTTGTCTTTCAGTCGTGAAAGAGACGGCAGTACATCAACAGGAGGATTAACGCCCTTTCGGTACAGCTCACGGGAAAGAATGATCTGCCCCTCGGTGATATATCCCGTAAGATCAGGAATAGGATGAGTTTTATCATCCTCCGGCATAGTAAGGATCGGTATCATCGTGATGCTTCCTTCCCTGCCGTCCTGACGTCCTGCACGTTCATAAATTGAAGCAAGATCAGTATACATATATCCCGGATATCCCCTTCTTCCTGGCACCTCTTTACGTGCGGCCGATACTTCACGGAGGGCGTCGGCGTAGTTTGTAATATCCGTAAGAATAACAAGTACATGCATACCCTTTTCAAATGCAAGATATTCAGCCGCCGTAAGAGCCATTTTAGGCGTTGCAAGGCGCTCTATTGCAGAATCATTGGCAAGATTTATAAAAAGCACCGTACGGTCGAGAGCTCCGGTGCTGCGGAAGCTCTGAACAAAGTATTCCGATTCCTCAAATGTGATTCCCATTGCCGCAAAAACAACGGCAAACTGCTCATCCTTGCCCAATACACGAGCCTGACGTGCTATCTGAGCGGCAAACTGAGCGTGAGGAAGTCCGCTGGCCGAGAATATCGGCAGCTTCTGACCTCTAACAAGCGTATTCAGACCGTCAATTGCGGATACTCCTGTCTGGATAAATTCCTGCGGATATTTTCTTGCCACAGGGTTCATAGGCAGTCCGTTTACATCCATTCGCATATCGGGTATGATCTCCGGACCGTCGTCGATAGGATGTCCCATACCGTCAAAAACTCTGCCCAGCATATCCTCTGATACGCCCAGCTCCATCTGTCTGCCAGAAAAAACGACACTGCTGTCCTTAAGGTTTATTCCTGCAGCGTTATCAAAAAGCTGTACAAGAGCGTTTGTACCGTCGATTTCAAGAACGCGACACCGTCTCTTTTCACCGTCTGCAAGCCGTATCTCTGCCAGTTCGCCGTAAGAAACGTTTTCTACATCCTTTACCAGAAGCAGAGGACCTGCGGCTTCTTCAATAGTTCTGTATTCTCTTGGCATTATACTTCCTCCTTTCTCAGAAGCTCGTTAAGCTGATTGGAAATCTCAACAGAAAGTCTGCTGAATTCTTCATCGGTATCTTCTTCTCTGACATATTTGAAACGTCCGATTTTTTCCCGGACGGTCAGCCCTGCTACCGCCTCAATATCAGCCCCCTTCTTAACTGCCTCTGACGCTTCATCATTAAAGTTAAGGATCAGCTTCATCATGTAAAGCTGCTTTTTAAGGCTCGTGTATGTGTCCACCTCGTGAAAAGCCAGTTGGTGCAGGAAGTCCTCGCGAATTGAACGGGCTGTTTCCATTTTAAGACGGTCGGCGGCGGAAAGAGCGTCCATACCTATAAGCTTTACAATTTCTTTCAGTTCCGCCTCCTCGTGAAGAATTTCCATAAATCTTGCCCGATTCTTCATCCAGTCAACAGAGACGTTGTTATTGTACCAGTCTGAAAGCGAATCGGCATAAAGCGAGTAGCTCGTCAGCCAGTTGATAGCCGGAAAATGGCGCTGATAAGCCAGATTTGAATCAAGTCCCCAGAACACCTTGACAATTCTCAGCGTAGCCTGAGAAACCGGCTCGGATATATCGCCTCCTGGAGGAGAAACAGCTCCGATAACGGACAGCGCGCCCTCTCTTCCGTCGCTGCCATTTGATATTACACGGCCGGCGCGTTCATAGAACTGAGCCAGACGGCTTCCAAGGTAAGCGGGATACCCCTCGTCTCCGGGCATTTCTTCCAGACGTCCCGACATTTCACGGAGAGCCTCCGCCCAGCGTGAGGTAGAATCCGCCATGAGAGCTACGGAATAGCCCATATCACGGTAATACTCAGCAATAGTAATACCTGTATAAACAGACGCTTCACGAGCGGCAACAGGCATATCGGAGGTATTGGCGATAAGCACCGTACGCTCCATAAGCGACTTGCCTGTATTCGGGTCGATAAGCTCCGGGAACTCATTAAGAACGTCGGTCATCTCGTTTCCGCGTTCGCCGCAGCCGATATAAACAATAATATCCGCCGCCGCCCATTTTGCAAGCTGATGCTGCGTAACTGTCTTTCCGCTGCCAAACGGTCCGGGAATCGCAGCAACTCCGCCCTTTGCAATAGGAAACAGACAATCAACAACACGCTGTCCTGTCACAAGAGGCATATCGGGCGAAAGCTTTTTCTTGTAAGGTCTGCCCCGGCGCACGGGCCATTTTTGTATAAGCGAAAGCTCTCTTTCGCCCCTTTCCGTTTCAATAACACAGACTGTATCGTCGGCATGAAAACTTCCAGCTGAAATTTTCTTTACTTTACCCCTAACGCCGTTGGGAACCATGATTTTATGAAGAACGATATCAGTTTCCGGAACCATACCGATTATATCGCCGCCCTCAACAGAATCCCCTTCTTTCACTGCCGGAGTAAATTTCCAGAGCGGTTCCCTTTTGAGCGAGGGAACTTCAACACCTCTCTGTAAATTATTGCCGCAGATCTTTCTTATATCGTCAAGGGGACGCTGTATACCGTCAAAAATGCTGCCGATAAGCCCTGGACCAAGTTCGACGCTCATGGGTTCTCCTGTTGATTCGACCATTTCCCCTGTTCCCAGACCGGAGGTTTCCTCATATACCTGTATTGACGCACGATCCCCGTGCATCTCAATTATTTCACCGATAAGACGCTTACTGCTTACACGCACAACATCAAACATATTGGCGTCCCGCATTCCCTCCGCAACAACAAGAGGACCTGAAATTTTTACTACTGTTCCTGTACTGCTCATTAAATCTATACACCCCTTTTTATGCTTGATTTATAATATATCGCTGCCTACAGCCTTTTCCACCGCTTTATGAAGCGATCTCATTCCGTCGCCGGTATTTCCGTCAACGGCAGGAATCAAAACGATGGACGGAAGCCTGCTGTTTCTGTATTTTTCAATAATATCGTCTGCCAGAGCCGCAGTCGGTTCTGTTATGAAGATCACAGCAAAGTTGCTTGCCGCAAGACGGGATATAAGCTTCTTTACCTTTAACGGCTCCGTCTCGCGGAATACTGTAAGTCCTAATGCCGCATAGCCTGAAACACTGGCGCTGTCGCCTATTACCGCCGCTTTATACATAGAGCTTCCGCATCCTTTCTGTGATAGTTTTCCTGTCTGCTCCGCACTCGCGGCATACCGTTAAAATTCGGATATTCCTTATTTCGGCTTCCTTTGCAATAAAATAAGCTGCTATAGGTTCAAACCCGAAAGCCTGTAAGCGTGCGCTTTCGGCGTGCTCCATAATAAGATCATCGCAGCGTTTTTCAAACTGTGCGGCCGATTCTTTCAGCAAATCGCCCAGTTCACTATAAACCGTGGTATCGAGAAAAGTAAAAAGAGTATCCTTTCCTGCCTGCGCAGCTCTCACAAGCGATTCCTTATCAATCTCGCTGCTGCCGCATACTGCCGTTTCCAGGAATGAGCGGGACTTCCTCATAATACTGCATCTGTAAGCGGTTTTTATATCGGCGCATACTGTTGTAAGCTGTGCATATTTTATCATAAAACCGCTCCCCGTTTCCAAGGCTGCATCCTGCATTGCCCTAAGAGCCGCCGCGTCTATAAGTGAATCAGAAAGCTGCCCGTCCATAGTTCCTGTCAGAAGCTCATATGCCTCCTGAGCAGTCTCCCTCATATATTCAGGAAGCTCGTCATATTCTTTCGCAGCAACAGCGCCAGACAGTCTGGCAAGATCGAGATTTGTCGGTTTTATATAATACTGCGATGCATCCCGGTTTGACAAAAGCGTCTTTAAAGCCGCTTTAAGATTATGAAAATCGTTTCTATAAAGAAGAATATTCAGTTCTTTACATCCCGGCGCAAGCTCCCGAATCATTTCCCAGACCTGTGCGAGGGACTGACCTTCACCGGTTTTTGAGGAGAGCAGCGCATTGAAATCAGAAACCGATCTTGCACCGATAAGCTGTTCAATATCGCTGTAAGTCAGCAGACTGCTTTCCATTGCTTTTACAGCCGCCGCTGCACTTGCATATTCCGTACCCATTCAATCACCTACCCGAATAATGCTCTTGCCGCCGTATCTCTGACATCATTCCTTTCAGCCTCGATAATAGCTTCAAAGCTGCAGTTTTCAGAAACAAGACCGTATTTTAGAATAAATCCGTCGGATATATCGGCCGATTCGGAAGAAATTTTTATGGTTCCTCCGCTTTTTTCAGCAAGTGCAATGAGCTTTTTTTCAAAATCTACAGGTATTCTATTCAGATCCTTTTCACATAAGAGAAGAACCCCGTCTCCCTGTCTGATATGAAGTTTAATGAGCTTTAACATAAGCTCAAAGTACTGTTCAGCCGGCAGAGCTTTCAGCCGCTGCACTGCATTTTTAATAACAGAGTCGATCATTTCAACCTTTGCGGCAAGTATCTTTCTCTTAGCCGCCGCATCTGCCGAAGAGCAAGCATTTTCAAAGTCTCGCTCATGCTGAGCCTCGGCCTTTTTCATATAATCATTGTATGCTCTTTCAGCCGCTTCATCAGCCTGCGTCTGGATCTCCCCCGCTTTTGCTTCCGCCAATCTGATTATCCTGTCCTCATCCTGTCTTTGCTGCGTTTCAATTACATTCAAAATTTCATCAAGTCCGGACATTTGCTAACCTCCGTTCTCAGCCTATCTGAATATTGTAAATAAGAAGAATAGAAATAAGAAGTGCAAGGATAGCATATGTTTCAACCATGGCTGCCATAATAATGCCCTTACCGCTGTGATCGGGCTTTTTGGCGACAATGCCTACGCCGGCCGCCGCTGCTCTGCCCTGTGCAATTCCTGAGAAAAGACCTACTATTGCAATAGGCAGACAGGCTCCAAGATACATAAGTCCCTGGGCCGTCGTAAGCTGCTCATATCCGCCGCCGATAACTCCTATTTTTGTAAGAAGAAGAATAGCAGTAAGCAGTCCGTAAAGTCCCTGTGTACCAGGAAGAAGCTGAAGAATCAACACCTTGCTGAATTTATTGGGATCAACGGAAACAACGCCTGCTGCGGCTTCTCCCACAAGACCTACGCCCTTTGCCGATCCGATTCCTGCGAAAAGTGCAGCGCAGGCTGCTCCGATAATTGCCAATGCAAGTCCTAAACTATTCATTTAAATTTTCCTCCTTGAATTTAATATATTTTGTGTTTACAGCAAGAGGACTGAATTCCCGTCCACCGCCTGTATAAAATTTTGAGAAAAGCTCTACAAACTGCAATCTATCTGTATGAACATAGGCTCCCAAAAGATTTATAGCAAGATTTGCAATATGCCCCACAATAAAAACCACGATCAGCAAAACAGTCTTTACCGCCATATTCTGCGGCATTGTTCCGATAAGGTTTATAACGCCGGCAATGCTTCCGGTTGCCAGACCCAAAGCAAGAAGTCTGGAATAAGACAATATGTCTCCCAGATATCCGGTAGCAGTATTATACAGTGCATAAAGACCGCCGAAAAGCTTTCCGAATATCGATTTTGAACTTCGTCCTGAAGTCAGCACCAAAAGAACTACTCCTGCAATCAGCATATAGGAGCCGACTGTTTTAAGAATTGCAGGAACGCTTGTGAGAATTGACGCGCCAAGAGGCGCCACGCCTGTAATCGTCAGATATATCGGTATTGTATCCAGAAATGCGTCTGCCTTTCTACCTTTGTCCCATGCCATTTTGAAAGAAACAGCCACACCCAAAAACAGGTGCAGTATTCCCAGACCGAAAGAATACAGCAGAAGCTTTATAGGATCGTCCAGCGGCTGAAACCAGAGAGCAATACTTCCGATTTCTTTATGAAAAAACTCACGCCCGACAACCTGAACGATATCGCCAAACCAGCTTCCGAAAAGAGCGCCCCAGATTATAGTGGATATACCGCAGTTTCGGAACATAGTCAGCGTTTTTCTCATAGCGGATTCCAGTTTAAATTTCCGCAGTGCGATCGTTGTGCCTATAACCATCAGTAAGCCGTAACCTGCGTCTGAAAGCATCATTCCAAAGAAAAGGTAGTAGAAAAATGACATTACCGGAGTAGGATCCACATCCTTTTCCGACGGCATTGCATACATTTTTGTAATTCCCTCCACCGGAGCTGAAAATCTACTGTTTTCCAGCATCACCGGAACATTCTCGTCCTCCGCCGGTTCAGAATATTCAACCAAAGCCGTATATTTCCCCTCGATCTCTTTTTTAAGCGCATCCGCATATTTCTGCGGTATATAGCCTGTAAGCACAAAAGTTTTTTCCGTAAATCCAAGCATATTCAGCGCTTCGTACTTATCCTTGCGCATTTGCAGATAATCAACGGCAAATTTCAGCTTTCTGCGATTTTCAGCCAGTTTGATTATTTCCTGTTCAGCCTTTTCAGCCGATGCCTCCAGACGTAATTTTTCTTCATGGAACGAGTCAATCATTTCCTTTGGCGTTTTATGCTCCTGTTCCTGAAGCGAAATAAAAGACAGCTCACGCAGCCGGTCAGAAGCTGACTCTTCATCTGCTCGCGGACAAATAATAAATAGATTTGTCTGCTCCTTAGAAGAAGATATTACTTCTGCGCTGCATATAATGCCGAGCCTTTCCTCCATTTCATAAGCTGTAATCTCATAAGGTACGCTGCCTATAAATGCGGCAGTTGAAGATGTCCCCTTAAAGTTCAGAGGAATATCCAAATTTATCCACTGTTTAAGCGTATCAGACCTCACCTCAAGCTGTGCTTTCATGCTTTCACTTTCCGCTATACTTCTGCTGCATCGAAGTATCTCCGAAGCTGCGTTTATTATGGATTCCAATCCTATAGCCGCACGTCCGAAATCGTCTGGCTGAATTTCCGTCCTGCCACCGAACATATCCGATATTGAAGATTTTTCTGGCGCGTATTTTTCCAGAATTTCAAGAGCCTGAGACGCCGTACTTCGGAATTTTTCAAATTCTCCGACAACAGCCGCCACGTTTGTCTTGGATAATCCTTCATCTGTATTTGCCGACAGCTCTACGATTCCGCGGCGCTGCAGTAGTTCCATTATCTTTTTGCTGTCTGTCAACAAGGCGATCAGTTCAATTTTCTGCATTTTCAGCTTCGCCATATTTCGCATCAACTCCTTTTCCTGCGGGTACCGTTCTATCTTCTGTAAAAGCCGTTGATCTTTAGAAGAATCGGGAAATTACCGCATCAATCGCCTTATTCATGTTTTTGCCGGCAATTTGGCGGAGTTCCTCAATCTTTCGGCTGCATTCCGCTTCAATGTTTTCACTGTACCTTTGCAGTCGGATATTATATTCGCTCTTGATCCTGGCAGACTCCACACTGGCCTCGCTCAGCTTCTTCTGTATTGCAAGCGCTGATTTTCCCTGTGCATCGTTAATTATTTCTTCTTTACGCTTTCTGGCTTCCGAAATTCTCTGTCCGGCTCCCGATTCTGCGGCAAGAATTTTTTTTACAGCTTCTGATGCCATTTTACCCTCCTTTTTCAATTTGATAATCAATATTCTATCATAATCCAAAAGAAATTTCAATAGACACTTTTTTAACAATGTCTGACTTAAAAGTTCTTCGGTGTAACTAAATAAACGCAAAAGGAGCTATCCCTACAGACAGCTCCCTTTTAAACTATATTCAGCTACAAGTATTATTATACACCTTTTACAGGAATTTGTCAAGCAATTTTTTTGAAATTATAGTAAACAAACTTATTTTGCTTACTATAGTATTATTCTTCGGAACGTTTATATTATACTCCGAATATTTCATACTCTCCTGATTTCAGCGAAACAGAACTGTAATTTCCCTTTAAAAGTGCGTTGTTTTTTTCTGCGGCATAAGATTTTAAAATAACGCGGCTCATGTTAGTAATATCCTGCCGGTCCGCCGCTTCCTCCGGGGTAAGGAGCAGTACCTCACTGTTCTCATAACCGTCGGACTCTGGTTTGCCGGAAATATATCTTAACTGAAAAACTACACACCATTGATCCGGTCTGAACTGAACGGCAAATACCGATTCAGCCTCTGCATTTACTCCAGTCTCCTCATAAAATTCACGTTTTACAGCTTCAGAAGGAAGCTCCCCCTCTTTAACATATCCTCCGGGGATGAGGATTCTGTCCCGTGCCGGACCGTAAGTATGACGTACAAACAGTATCTTGCCATCTATCTCCAGTATTCCGCAAACTGCATAAAATCTATTACTCATCATCTTCGCTTGACTTTACAACATTAATTCCAAGAACCTTCAGATTCTCGTCATCCACTACTGACGGACATTCAGACATCAGCTCGCTTGCATTCTGCACCTTAGGAAAAGCCGTAACATCTCTGAGGCTGTCCACCCTGCACATAATCATGGCCAGACGATCGAGACCAATGCCCATGCCTCCGTGAGGCGGTGAAGCATAGCGGTAAGCTTCCACCAAGAACCCGAACTTTGCCTGTATCTCACTATCGCTCATTCCCAAAGCCTCAAACATTTTCTGCTGAAGCTCAAAATCGGTAATACGCATAGAACCGCTGGACAGTTCCGTTCCGTTCAGTACAAGATCCCACGCCTTGGCACGGACTCTGCCCGGATCACTGTCAAGATATTCAAGACATTCCTCCATAGGCATTGTAAACGGATGATGAGCCGCAACCCACGTATTGCTGTCGTCATCATGCTCAAAGAAAGGCATCTCTGTTATCCAAAGGAAATTATACTTGTTATCGTTGATAACTCCCAGTCTCTTTCCGCAGATAAGACGTATTGCACCAAGAGTAGAAAGCACCGTCTTGGTCTTGTCTGCACAGATAAGTATCAGATCGCCGTTTTCAGCCCCTGTTGCGCCGCATATGGATTCAAGCTCGCCGTCTTTAAGGAACTTCCTGAACGAACAATTAGGCTCGTCAGCCCACCGAATATAGGCA
>CAJTWQ010000037.1 GCA_910579835.1 uncultured Ruminococcus sp. | reverse complement strand
TTTTTCTTTATCATGAATATTGCCTCCCGATTTCTCATCAGGAGGCTCTTTTTTTTACTCAAAGTAAATTTTTTTGTATTTTGCGTGGCAGAGCATACATGCTTCTGATCTTTTTGCTATAGTTATTTGACTATAATGAAAAAACGTGATATAATTTAATAAGATTATTAAGGGGGAACAAAAAGTATGGAAAATTCCGGGGAATTTCTTACTGGAGATTTGTACAATATCGGCCGTGTTGTTATTGATGAAAGCTTTCATACTCAAAGTGCGGATGAGTTCTTTTTCCGATATTTTGGAAATGATGTTATATACTCTATACGCCGGACTATCCATGACGAGGACTTTCCTCGTATTCTTGAATGTATAGAATCAGTATCCGATGGAGAAATACGCCGGACGGTTATCCGCATGAAAGGCGTTAACGGACTTCTTCGCTATATTCTTGCATCAGTGAGGAAGATATCCGGTTCAGAAGAGAAGGACGCTTTTTTCAGTATTGTTTTCAGCGATGTTTATTCACTGGAAAACCTTGCTTATATCCGTCAGCGTAAGATTTCCGAATACCGTTATATTCTCAGTCTGATGAGTGATCTTGCTTTTGAATACAGTTTTGAAACCGGTGAGATTAAAATTTATATGTTTGACTGCTGCCGTGAAATAATTCTTGTAAAGGAAAGTTTGGAAAAATGGCGTAAGGATTCTATTGAATCCGGATATATCCTATCCAGGTATATCAATACTTTCAACAGTCTGTGTAGAGATATAAAAAACGGAGTATACCGCTTCGATTATGAAATAGAATCATCAGTTCTTACCGGAGGCGCGTCAAAGGAACTTTGTCTTTTCCGGGGAATAACCCGATACAATGATCCTGACAGCAAAAAGGTCAGCGGCATTATTTCTGTTGTCAGTTCCCGTCAGAAGAATAAGGACATAAATCTGACAATAGAGTCTAACAAGGATTCTATTTCCGGATTGCTGAATAAGCGTGCCGTGACTTCTTTTGTCACAGAGCTTCTGTCGGTCAGGCCGTCCGGCATAGTGGCGCTGGTAATTCTTGATATTGATAATTTTACCGAGATCAACAGCAGTTACGGTCACCTTTTTGGTGATGAGGTTATTTATAGAGTAGCTGGAATTGTGAAAAGCGAGATAGGCGTTCGCGGTATTGCCGGAAGGATTAGCGGAAGCAGTTTTCTTATTGTTTTGGAGGATATTAAGGACGAGGAAGATCTTAGAGGCGTGCTGCGGGCGATAAGGACGAACACGGAATTTGTATTTTCTGATCGTTTTAAAAATTTCCGCTTGACATGTTCCATGGGCATTTCGGCTTATCCAAAGGACAGCTTCAATTATGACGAACTTTTTATGCAGGCAGACAAGGCGTTGTATATTGCTCAGCAGAAAGGTCAGAACCGTTATATTATCTATGATATAGAAAAGCACGGACCGGTTGAAAAGGACGTTGAAAATAAAATAGTATATCTCAGCCGCAGAAATTCCTCCACCGAGACGCTTAGCTTTATGGGACGTCTTGCAGAGAGCCTGGTACTGGGCAGACTTCCTGATATTTCAGTGCTTTTGGAGCAGATACGTCTGCAGTTTGCTATTGACGATATCTGTGTTTATTCCGGAAAGGATATGAATCTGATACTGAGCTGCGGAAACGTCCAGTCAAAAAACGCGGCATATCTCTTTGACAATGATTATACAGAGCGTTTTACCGGAGAAGGAGTGTTTGTTATAGATAATGTGAACGAATTGGAGGGACGTGACGACAACGCTTTTGCACAGCTGACAGCCCAGAAGATCGGCGGGGCTGTTCAGTATCTCATGACTGACAGCAGCATTATAAAGGGTATGATATCATTCTGCTATGTCGGAAGATTTAAAAAGTGGTCGGTTTCTGATATAAATTATCTTTCCATAATTGGAAGAACTATCACCGCACTGCTTAAAAAGAATGCCTACATATAGCCGTTAGGAATCTGGAACAATATATGTTTATAATGCAAATTTGGCAGGTGGATAAGGTGGACATCATCCCCTTTATCCCCCTGCCGCAGAAGTAAAAATTTATTTGCATGACATTTACTATGTGAACACGCTTTAACTGCTATTCTCTTATATTTACATCCTGCCAGTTATCGTTGTCAGAAATTTCTGCATTTTTGCCGAAAAAAGCCTTTCTTGAATCGCTGTCGCCTTTAAGATAATACATAAACCATGCCGTCATGTAACCGTCGGCATACCGCAGCATATCGCCATGATCCTTATTTTTTAGTCTGCCGGTAACAGCAGTGTTCCGGACATTGTCAAAGCTTTCGTTCAGCGACCACAGCGGACAAATTCCCTGCCCTTCGGAAGCGTTTTTATCATTGTTTTTTCCTGCATCTCCAATGCCCGTTCCGGCAACCATAAAGCATGGAATGTTTATCTTTGTCATATCATGCTTCCAGTCATCGCCGAGTACCTCAGAGAGGGCGGGAGAAGTTGTGCTTGCGGTGAAAACAGCCTTGTACATGGAGCCGTTTTTCTGCATGGTTACGGCATTTACAGCTCCAACACCGCCTTGTGAATGACCTGCTATTCCGATATTTTCAACGTCGATCATGCCGTAAAATTTGCTGTTTTCGTCATTGTTCAGCGATAGAAGAAAATCAAGTGTCGCCGCCGAGGATTCTCCCGTTCTCGAATTGTCATCTTCATTGCCGGCAACGATAAAGCCCCACGAAGCAAGGTGTTTAAAGACCTCTTTATATTGGCTTGCTTTAACTCCCGTTCCGTTTACCATGATTACAAACGGATATTTTTCTCCCTTTTTCATATCGGCAGGATACCATATCTCATATTTTTTCCATACGCAGTCTGCGGCGGAAAATTCCTTAAAAGCAACGTTAAAATCACCCATTGAGGTGAATTTTTTTTCTATCTCGCCCTTTGGGTCGGCGTATTTCCAGTAATTTTTGTTGCGGTGATCGGCAATCATAACGCAGCCGACAAGCAGTAAGATCAGCAAAAGAATTATAATGCCAATAATAATAAAAAATTTAAAAACAACTTTCTTCATATTTCATCCTCATTTAGTCATGTATTTATCAAGATATTCCTCGACCGCTGCCATAAATTTTGAATATTCCTTTGTATCGTTTTGCAGACCGTGTCCGGAATGTTCGCAAACAAAATATTCGTGGGGAACTTTGCTGTCTGAAAGCGCTTTATCGAGTCGGACAGACGCTTCATATGGCTGAAATTTATCATGTTTTCCGTAAGCCATAACGGTGGGCACAGTGTTTTTATTGACCCATAAAATCGGTGAAACATCCTTTACCAGCTCGTCATATTCAGGTGTGCCGAACATTTCAGATTTCAGTTCTTTTCCTACCATAACACTGAACAACTTCGCGGCAGCGTCCTTGTCTTTGTCAAATCCGTAGCATTTCCAGTCATCCGGATAAAATGACGACGGTCCCACGGCCTCAAAAACCATTTTCACAGGAACAGGTGAAGTCTCTGCATCGCGATAAGCATAGATCAGAGCAAGACAGCCTCCTGCCGAACCGCCTGAAATAGCCATTCTGTCAATATCATAGCCCAGCTTGGCCGCTTCTTCCACAACGAACGGCATGCTCTCCTTTATTTCAATGGACTGTGTATAAATGCTTTTGTCATTATCGTCCGTCCGAAGCGTATAATTGATGCCTGCTGCAACGTAACCTTTGGAACAAAGCCATTGCAGCATTTCCTTATCATCCGATTTATCGCCGGTTGTAAATCCGCCGGCATGGAGATAAACGACCAGACCATATTTTTCTTTGGTATTATCGGCGGGCAAATAGAGGTCAAACTTATTTGCCGCCCCTTCGCCGTAGGAAAAATCGGTATGTACCGTGCCAACGGAATCGTCCCATTTTACCTTCTATTTACGCATTTCCTTTTGAGTATATTTGAGTTTAAATGCCGCCGAACCTGCGAATGATGCGATGAATGCGCCTATGCAGACTGCAATGAACACTCCCTTTTTATCAGTCTTGCTCATAGAAAATCACCCCCGAACATCGTGCCGCCCAGCATGAGATTCATTACGCCTCGCAATGCCATTCTTCCGCATAAGAATCCTAAGATAATTATAACAGCGAGAATGATTACTCTTTTTTTAGTAAATAACATTCCGATTCCTCCTTGACAATTTTTTTTTAATATGCTACAATAATGATACAATTGTTTCGCTGATACAAGTATATCATTAGTTTCCGTATATGTCAATGGGAGGAGAGAAAATGAAACAAAACGAGAAAAATGTTTCACCGAGAAGCAACGAGGGGCGTAATACTTATGTTATAGAGCATATCACACGGGCATTGCTTGAATTGCTGAAAGAAAAAAATCTGAGTGATATATCCATAAGTGAACTTTGCGATAAAGCGGAGGTGGGCAGAGTTTCTTTCTACCGCAACTTTGAGACAAAGGAGGATGTACTGAAAAGGTATATTGATGCTCTTACTAAGGAATTTGCTAAAAATCAGCGCTTTCGTTATGATACGAAGCGTTTTCATGAGTATACGATTATGCTTTTTGAGCATCTTGAAGTTCATAAGAATATCTGCCTGCTGCTGCTGAATAACGATCTGCTCTATATTATAGGCGATATTTTTGATAAGTATTTTCTGCGAGATGCAGGAACATCAGCTGAAAAATATAATCAGATGTATGTTTCAGGCGGATTTTTCAATATTTTCAAGTTCTGGCTGATAGGTGGCTGCGTTGAATCACCGGAGGAGCTTGCAGATATGTTTATGGGGTTTATATAAGTCTCCTTGTCTTCAACAAAATTCTGCTTTAAAAGTTGCACGCAAACCTTATGAAAACAGGTTCTGAGATAAGCGAAGAACAAAGAAAGCCCTTGCCGGCGGAGAAAAATCCACTGGTAAGGGCACTTGTCGTATATATTAAGATTACAGCATTTGTTCTCTGAGTTCCTCGCCGCTGAGCTTTGAAAGATAAGCCGGAGCAATATCAAAAGCAGTCATACAGCCGGTTCTGCCCTCTGCTTTTAATCGTGCCAAAGCTCTTGCATAGCAGATAAGCACACTGGCAGTAAATTCCGGATTAGATTCCAGCTTGATAGAGTATTCGATCATCTGGTGTGTTTTTTCGCCGTCGCCGGTAAGACCGCTTCTCATAACGAAGCCGCCATGGGGCATTTTGTTGTGAACAGCGTCAAATTCCTCATCGGTAATAAAATTAACAGTAGTATTATACTGATCAAAATAATTTTTCATGTTTTTAATTTCGTTTTCAATAGAGACAAGATCTGCGTTCTCCTCCGGAACTACAAAGCATTCTCTTGTATGCTTTTCACGGGTGGAAAGTTCAGGCTGACTGCCGGAGCGTACAGCGTCCATGGCTGATTCAACAGGAACAGTATACTGAATGCCCTTTTTAACGCCGTTTACACGTCTAATGGCGTCAGAATGTCCCTGGCTGACGCCCTTTCCCCAGAAAGTGTAGCTCTTTCCGTTGGGAAGGATAGATTCGGCGTAAAGTCTGTTGAGAGAAAACAGACCGGGATCCCAGCCCAGTGAGATAAATGCCAGATTACCGGATTCCTTTGCAGCCCTGTCTACATTTGAAAAGTGTTCGGGGATTTTTGCGTGAGTATCGAAGCTGTCTATAACGCAGAAATATCGTGCAAGCTCAGGCGTTTGTTCAGGAAGATCCGTTGCGCTTCCGCCGCATATGATCATAACGTCTATCTTGTCCCTCATATTCTTAGCATCGTCGATATGATATACAGGTGCGCCCTCTGTTATTGGCTTTACCGTTTCAGGAGCGCGTCTTGTGAAGATTCCGGCAAGCTCCATATCGTTATTCTGCCTGATCGCAAGCTCAACACCTTTTCCGAGGTTACCATAGCCTGCAATTCCGATTTTTATTTTGTTCATGTTTATTCCTCCTGTAGTTTTTAATTAATGTTATTATATCATAATTACGGCGATTTGTAAAGATTTTTCCTTCTAAAAAGAAAATAATGGAATATTTTATCATCATAGGAAAATTCATCCTCGGCAATGCAGTCGTACAGCGGAAATTTCGGATGTTCTCCGGATGCGCTTCTGGTAACAATATAATCAGGAATGCCGTTTTCCACACACTGCAGCTGACTTTTGGTCATATCCGTAAGTCCGGTGTTATTTCGGCAGAAATACCGTTGGTCGGGAATAATTCCGGAAGCAAAGTAAAATCCGCCGTCCAAAAAGCCATAATTAAGCAGTGTCGGAGATTTTGTTTCATTGATAAGTTTGGCAAACCGATACTGTGGCATTTGATTTTTTTTATATCTCATTAAATAAGTATTCGGACTAAGAAAAAATGCTGCTGCCAGGGATAAAACAAGACTTGCCGGAGCGATTGCCCGCGCCTTGATTTTGCTACTGACCGGAATTATCGCCGCTGCGAAAAACGGGACAAAAGCTCCCAGTACAAGAGGATAATAGCGATAGCTGAGGTGTCCGGCAAACGTGCCCAAAAAGGCAGTAAACAAAGATGCAGAGCCGTAAACTGCATATTTGGTCATGCCTTTAAAGAATGCCGCTGAGATTCCTGAAAGGATCACTGCCGAACCTATCGGCATAAATTTCAGGGTAAAAGAACATCCGTCTGCAAGATTTCTGAGAGGTGATGTCTTTTCGCCGCCGTATACAAAAATATTGTCATAAAAATAAACCTCTATCAGGCTTCCAAAAGATTTTTCTGCGGCAAAAAACAGTATTACCGGAAGCGAAACTGCACATATGCCCAGCACGATAAAGACTGTCATGCGCAGGATCGGCGCGATTCCGTTTTTACGGGATAAAACAGCGATTACAGCGAAAGCTCCGGCGAAAAAACCGAGCAAATTGAACTTTGTCCAGAGGATTATTCCGGTAAGAACTCCCATGAAAAAGGATTTGACGCACGAAACAGTCTTTTCTTGTTCTGCTGCATCCAGTCCAAGAATAAGCGTACCGAGGATAAGTGGCAGACAGAATTCTTCCGCACTGTCACCGTGGCAGAAAGCATACGAGCTGTAGACGGTCATAGCGATGACAGGAACAGCCCAAAGTGAACGGTTATTTGTAATCTTTAAAAAAAGTCCGGATGACAGCCATAAAAAAAATATGCAGGCGATTGTTTCAAAGATAAAAATTCCGAAAAAAGAATCGCCGGAAATAATTGCTCCGGCGGCATGAATTATATATATAAACGGGCCTTTGTGCTCAAAAAGATCACGGTACGGCATTTTTCCCTCAGTCATGGCACGTCCCACTGTCATGTAGCAGTTGGCGTCTGTCCAGTCGTTAAGCGGATAAAAAGGGGAGGACTTTGTGCATATAAGCATGACTGAAAGTCCGGTTATAATTATGAATACAACTGGAAGAACTGCGGATTTTTTAAGTCTCATCAATAATTATAGACAGAGGTTATATTCAAATATTCTTCCAGGCAAAGACCGCTGTCATGGACTGCCTTCGCCTTATCAACGCCTATATAGCGTATATGCCACGGTTCATATTTATATCCCGTAATGCTCTCCTTGCTCTGCGGATAACGGATAATAAAACCGTACTCATGACAGTGATTTTCCAGCCAGATAGCTTCTGGTGTGCCTGCAAAGCTGTCGTCGATAATATTGCAGTCGATTGCAAGACCGGTCTGATGCTCCGAATGTCCGGGACGTGCGGAATAGGTGTCGGCGTTTGCCTGACCGTCCATAGCGACATAATTGTTGTAAATTTGTGCCTGATAATCATATGAGCGGAATCCGGACGATAAGTAGATATTAATATTATCGGCAGCCGCACCGTTTACCAGATTCTGAAAAGCGGCGCTGCATTCTCCTGTAAGTCCGCCGGGATTATAGTTTGCCGGCAGAGCATAGGTCTTGTTTGCAATGAGGATGCCGTCAATGTACGTAACACCGTCAACTACCGATCCCTCCGAAGGAGCTTCGACAGTTACCGTAACATTCGCTTTTACTTCGGGGCTGTCACAGGAGGAGACCGTTACCGTACAGCTTCCCTCACCGACGCCCGTTATATTTCCATAGGCGTCCACAATAGCTACAGATTCGTTGGAGCTTGTCCAGAGTTCATCCTTGTTTGCTGCGTTTTCCGGAAGCATGGTAACGATAGGCATTTTTGAGCCTCCTACGGGCAGAGTAGTTTCGTAAAAAGTCAGTGTAATTTCCTTGACATGTCCTGTTTCGGCAGTTCCTGCGTTGCCTTGGTTCTGACCTGTTCCGGAATTTCCCTGAGACTGACCGCCGGACGGCTGCCCTGAAACAGGCAGATCCTTTTCAGTTGAGCCCTGAGCCGTATGTCCCTTGGAACTTGTCGGTTCAGAGGTTTCCTCTCTGTTTTTGTCACCTGATGTTGTTCCGTCAGCGTCGGGAATAGTATTTTTGGATGCGTCGGCTGCTCCTCCGCTTGTAGGTTCTTCATTTTCTGAAACGACTGTTTTTTTATTGCCGTCGTTTGTTTCGACTTTACCGCAGGACGCTCCTGTAAGAATAGCAAGACAGACTGCAATAGCTGCGGATGATCTAATAAATTTTTTGTTCATTTTCTCCACTTCTTTCTTTTTTCTTAGAATCTGTATTCATATGGAAGACGTGCTGCTTATCCTATGAATATAGGTTCTTATTTATTTTCTGAATTCTGTTTCCGGAATTCTAAAAAATCTTCATATGTTCCTTGACGGTCGATGCATCCGTCAGTAGTGATTTCTATAATGCGATTAGCAGTTGTCTGGAGTATCTCATGGTCGTGGGACGCCAGCAACACCACGCCCTTAAAGTTGACAAGGCTGTTGTTTACGGCGGTGATACTTTCAAGATCAAGATGGTTCGTGGGACGGTCCAGAACGAGGACGTTAGAGCCAAAAAGCATCATCCGGGAGAACATACAGCGGACTTTTTCGCCGCCGGAGAGAACGTTCACTGGTTTGTATACGTCATCGCCGGAGAAGAGCATCCTGCCTAAGAATCCACGGAGATATGTTTCTGTTTCATCCTTTACGGAATACTGACGTATCCAGTCAAGGATTGACAGCTCACAGCCGTTGAAGTAGGATGAGTTATCGACGGGCATATAAGACGAAGTTACCGAAACGCCCCACTTGAAAGTGCCGGAATCAGGCTGTTCCTCCTCCATAAGGATCTTGAAAAGCATGGTTATTGCCTGTTCGCTTTCGCCTATAAAGGCGACTTTATCATTTCTGCCGAGAGTGAAGCTTACGTTGTTAAGGAGCTTTATGCCATCAACAGTTTTGGAAATACTGTCCACCTGGAGAATGTCTTTGCCCAGCTCTCTGTCAATGTCAAAACCGATAAACGGATAGCGCCTGCTTGAAGCCGGAAGCTCCTCCACAGTCAGCTTTTCTATAAGCTTACGTCGCGACGTTGCCTGGTTGGATTTTGATTTATTAGCGGAGAATCGAGCGATGAAGTCTTTAAGTTCCTTTATTTTCTCTTCATTTTTCTTGTTCTGCTGTTTTATCATACGCTGGATGAGCTGGCTCGATTCGTACCAGAACTCATAGTTTCCAACATACATTTTTATCTTATTGTAATCAATATCCACGATATGAGTGCAGACGTTGTTGAGGAAGTGACGGTCGTGAGATACAACAATAACCGTTCCGAAGTATTCCGACAGGAAATTCTCCAGCCATTTTACCGCATCTATATCAAGATGGTTTGTAGGCTCGTCGAGGAGAATTATATCCGGATTTCCGAAAAGAGCCTGTGCAAGAAGAACTTTTACCTTTTCGTTGCCGGAGAGGGAGGACATCTGCGAATAGAGGATACCCTCCGGCAGACCAAGACCCTGTATCAGCTTAGATGCGTCCGATTCAGCTTCCCAGCCGTTAAGCTCAGCAAATTCTCCCTCAAGCTCGGAAGCCTTTACGCCGTCCTCTTCGGTGAAATCCTCTTTGGCGTATAGAGCGTCTTTTTCCTGCATTATCTGGTAGAGACGCGCGTTGCCCATGATTACCGTATCGAGTACGGTGTATTCCTCATATGCAAAGTGATCCTGTTTGAGAACGCTTAGACGTTCTTCCTTTGGCATAGACACTTCTCCGGATGCCGGTTCAAGCTCGCCGCAGAGCACGCGGAGAAAGGTGGATTTTCCTGCGCCGTTTGCTCCTATAACGCCGTAGCAGTTGCCGTTTGTGAATTTAAGATTTACGTTTTTAAAAAGTGTAGTTCCTCCGAACTGAACGCTGACATTGTTTACTGTTATCATGATACCTCCGAAATTATACCTGTCGCTCTGTGGTGATACCGCAATCTTTCGTGGGGGACTCTGTCACGGAATTGATATGAAGTTTGTCAACAGCTCCGAAACATAGCTCCATAAAAGGCACGGCATCGTCATATGGCTGGTACGTTATTACTTTTCGTAGAATATTATAACATTTTTTTATCACGATGTAAAGCGTTTCAGAAATTTTTTTCTTTTATTTTGCAATTTCCTTAAAATCAAGCTTATCGTGGATCTCTCTTATTTCTTCCGCAGCAGGATCGTCCAGTTTTCCGGTGTTATCGCCTTTTGTCCGGAGCTTGAGCAGCATATTATCTTTATTGTCGATATCTACCATGTAAAGGGTGTGCTGTCCGTAATCGCAGCATTCGTTTATCAATTCAAAATCTGCGTCACGGTCAATGGCGCACATATTCATATAGCAGTCGAGAATCGTATCGGCATCCACCATAGCCACCGGAGAATTTTTATAGTAAAATTCATAGTAAAGCGTATCAAGAAATGCCTGATCGTAGGTGACAGAATCCTCTCCGATTCGTTCCTTTGCCTCGTCGATAATGCGTCTGCCGTCCATATCATACTCGTAGACATAGCCGTGCATGTCGATAAAACGTCCGTGATTCTGTGGTTCCCAGGCGTAGTTGGAATATCCGTCTACAAAAATTATACGATCTTTGGGATGGCTGTCGGTTATTTCCTGATACGAGTTGTCCGGCAGAACGGAGACTTCGGTGATGTTGTCCTCGTTCACGATTTCGGAGGCGACTATTTCTTCAAACCGCTCCTTGACCTCATGGGGGACAACATATGTCTCCACCGTGCACTTCTGAGCGTTTTCTCCGGTTTGAATCGTAATAGCATATTCATAGCCTTCGGTGGCGTTCTGGAGGTCGTCATAGCCGTAAACCACTGCCATTCCGGAGGATATGCGGATAAATCCAGCCTCCTTGCTCCTGATAGTCACCGCATACTCGTCACGAGTGACGGTGCTCGCCTTTTGGCAGCCGGAAAAATCAAGATTTTCAATAAATTCCAGGAGGTCGCTGCAATCCCTGATATCGCCCCTGTATGTTGTTTTGCAGGTATCGTCGTCGGTTATCTCGCACCAGCCGAGGACGCTGCATTTGCTTAGATCAGCTTCATTCTCCATAGTCCCTATCTGAAAAAACTGTTCTTTTTTATTTTCTCTGTCGGATGATTTTTCAATATCTGCATTGCTGCATCCTGCAAGAAAAAAAGTGCATAATAAAGATATAATTTTTTTCATGAAATCAGCTCCTTTCTTGTCCAGTGTCAGATTTTCCAAAAAATGACAAATTAAAATAATAAAATCAGCAGTATGCATAAAATTCAAGATTGATTTCTGCACATACTGCTGAATATACTCAACTCTGTTTTAAAAAGATTATTTTTCCGGGAGATCGGCGATTAACCCGATTAAATACTTCTGTATGGTCAATGCGTCATTATTAGTCAATCCATCGCCGGTGTTTGTAACATCACCGTTAATAATACCCTGCTCAGTGATATGAGAATCGTTGGAACCGTTTATGCCGTAAACATCGGGATTGCCGATAGACTGCATAACAAGAACAGCATCGTTAAGGCGCACTTCATTGTTGCAGTTAGCGTCGCCGTAAACAGTTTTATCAACGGGGAGCGGAGTTTCGGAATAATACTCGGAAAGTGAGATACCGTTGCCGTTTTGGCCAAGGGGAATTTTATGGTCAAGGCTGATGAATTTTCCGTTCCCGTTCTGCCAGAGTGCAGGTTTAACGAATTCATATTTATCAATATCCCAGTCCTGAAAGTCATTGATAAGGAGCCCGCCGGTATCGCCGGAGTTCTCGTTGAAGCACCAGAAAGTATGGTGAATGCGTTTTTCAATCATGTAGTCGCGAAGAATCTGCATCCATTTTTTATTGTCGCCGGTGGGGTCGTGTTTCTCGTCGATAAATCCACCCCATTCGCCCATGAGCAAAGGAGATATGTTTTCCTCAATAAGATACGCCCATGTATCGTACCAGTAGTCGTCAAGGAGTGTTTGACGTGTAAAATCTTTCTTGAACCATTCCTGTTCCCAGACTAGAGGACCATAATCGTGTGGAGAGTAGACAAGCTGTGACTGATATTTGCCCAGATTAATTGGATAATCCCGTGCGCCGCGGAAGTTGCCTCCCCACCATGCGCCGTGAAATGCTTGTGCATTTGGATCATCATAATGAGCATAGTCTATAGCGGGGCTGTTCCAGTCCTTGCCGTTTTCAAATTTAGGATATACCTCGTTGCCCTCTACCATTATAAGCAAATTGGGATTCTGCTCAAGAACGGCGGCGGCGCCTCTTTCAGCGGCGTATTTCCAGTTGTTTTCTGCTGTGGAATCATCCCAGATAGCCATGCCCTGACCGTCGTTTTTTCCATGTGGTTCGTTTTTCAGGTCGATAGCGATAACGGTATCGTCATCCTTGTAGTACTTGGCAAACCATGAAAGGGCTTCCAACCAGTCGTCTGCGGAGTAGTTGCTGTCGTACCACAGCGGCATCTGATGTCCGTTTGAAGCAGTGGTAGCGCTGTGTATGTCTATCATTATCTTGATTCCGTTTTCCCGGCACCAGTTTACAGCCATGTTCCAGATATCGAAGCTGTATTTTGGAGTTCCTCCCTGTACGCCCTCAATGGTAAGTTCCGGATTCTTCCATTCGTTGATCTTCACCATGTAGGGATCGGGATCGTGATTTTTCCATTGCAGGAGTATCTGGGTGGACATAGGAACACGCAGGAGGTTGAAGCCGTGATCTGCCATTTCGTTGAGCATTTCATGCATATTCCGTGACCACACGCCGTCGAAGCACTGCGTTGTAACGTTGTAGCCAAACCAGTTGCATCCGGTGAGCCATACCGGATTTCCGTACATATCTACGATCTCGGCGTTTTCATTTACATGGAGCCAGTCGTCGTGATATTCGTCTGGAGCGGCGGCGTCGGCATGGAGAATCTCGGTTTTCGGAGCTTTTGCAGTAGGAGTCAGTGCAAAAAGCATTGCCGAGGATGCAGTCAGAGCAGTTAGTTTCTTGTAGATATTCATGTTTTTCATCCTTTCTGTGAGGGAATTTTATTTTAATTTTGCGGCTTTTTTGTACCACTTTATCGCTTATGTCATATTTATATCATTTTCATATCTGTTGGCAAGTGAATATTGTGTACTGTCATATCCCTGTTGTGCAGCCTTTGTATACCATTTTATAGCTTCTGTTTCATTTTTTTCGTGGATACTATATAAGGTTGCTAACTGAAATTGTGCATCTTAAAGGTTGTTTATACGTTTCAAAGCTTTTTGCTATTTTGTTGCGTTTGAATTTTTGTGTAGATTTTTAATAAGATTAATTTTATCTTGCTCAGTCAACTTAATAAGTTGTGATTTTCAAGTTGGTTCTCCTTTTTATGAATCTATTTATTATTAATTATATAATACTTTTTAAGAATTGTCAATAATCAGGAAAAAATAATAAAATTTTCCTTAAATATTTCACTTGCGCTGTGTCATAATACTATCACGGCATCAATAAGACCGTTTTTCGGGGACGATCTCCGGGAAATTGAGTCTATATCAATTTTAATATTAAGTTAAGGAGATTTTTAATATGAAGGGTGAAATGACTCAGAAGGGCAAGGAAGCTCTTGAAAGATTTAAGATGGAATCAGCTAACGAGATGGGCGTAAATCTTAAGCCCGGCTACAACGGCGATCTTACCTCAAGAGAGGCAGGATCTATAGGCGGTCAGATGGTTAAGAAGATGATCGACGCATATAAGATGCAGTAGTTTAGTCTGAAAAAGAGATCGGGGACGCAGAAATGCGTTCCCGATTTTAGTATTTAATATTTTTAAAGATACTGTCTACATAGAAATCTTCGCATGTCAGATCCGTATATAGTTTTTCCAACCAAATCGGAGATTTTGGATATTTGCTTATTTTCGATATATTTTACCTCTTACTGTGTTGAGAAAGTTCGCCATACAGCAATAAATTTTTACTCTTTGTCATCGTAGTATAAAACGATACTTTAATGTTTCAGCACTTGGGCGGAAAAGGTGACAGTTATGAGGGAAATATGCCGAAAGATACGCTGTCAATTGCAATAGTTTTGATTATAAACACATTTTTTTCTATGATTTATTGACATTGCGCTATAATAGTGGTATAATTTTAAATGCAGATTTATGCTGCGGAGAATTTCCCGGCTGAAATCAGGGCAATATTATATAAAGGGGTAAATAATATGAAAAAAATTCTTGCATTTCTCATGGCGGTAACAGCCTGCTTCTGCACATTTACATCCTGCGGAGACACGGATGAAAGCGAAAGTAAAGAGTCCGGCAGCAATGCGTCAGATGAAAAGGAACCCGGAAATAAAGTTTCCGATAAGGACGAGGACGACAGCGATGAAAAAGATAAAGACAAAAAGGATAAAGAAGATGAAGATGAATTAAATGGCAGTGATTCGGATAAAAAGGATCCAAGTGATGACATCGGAAAGACGACAGAGGTAGATAAGTTTGAGATAGAGGGGGAAAAGCCCGACGAGACCGACCCGGATTCGGATATAACAGGTAATGGCTCGTCTGATATGGATGATCCCGGCAATAAGCCCTCAGGTAATTCAGGTGAAACGTCTGATGATGTATATCTTAAGATTTTTAATGATTTCTGTTCTTTAGGTATGAGTAAGGATACAGCGGGGCTTTTGAATCTGACTTTCCCTGATAAGCTGACTGACGCAATGAAAAAAATAAATGCTTTGGATGCTATGGCGGAGGAAATTGACGGCTCCTATGACGCTCTTGAAGATATAGATATAAGCGAGGTTAAGGTGAGCAAGGTTGAGGACTGCGATGCCGTTACAAAGTCCAATCTGGAAAAGCTTTACTCTGTTTATTCCAATTTGTTTTTATGCATGGCCGAAAATAATATTATGTATGACGACATGGAATCCGGAAATATTGACGAATCAAAGGCCATGCTTCTTCTTGAGCCTGCAATGCAGCTTTCACAGCTTGATGACGTAGAAAATATGGATGTTGATATATCTATTCCTTTTGAGGAAGCAAAAGTTGTGACGTTCTCGGCTGGCGGTGAAGAACAGGAATTTGTTATGTACAGGATCAGCGGTGAGGATTGGAAGATGGATACTATTGGTCTGGCTTTCTTTGGCTTTTAAGCAACATAAAGGAGACATACAGTGAAGAAAATTTTTGCATTTGGGGCAGCAGTAATATGTTGCCTCGGTATGTTTGCTGCCTGCGGGAAAAAAGAAAGCAGCAGTCAGGCTGAAAGTATTGATTCTGAAAAAGTGACAGATTTTGTAACAGACGTTAACGAAAGTTCGGCGGAGAAAAAAAACGACGATGAATATGTGAAGATCTTTTGTAATTTTTTTAGCTGCGGGGATCCTGTTCAGATGCTTAGCTACACGCTTCCTGATGATATTATAGAGTCAATGAAAAATATCGGCGGGATCGAGACTATAAGTGAAACTATGGCGGCTTCTGCCGCTCAGGCTATGAGCAGCGTTCCAAATATCAGCGCTGAATCAGTAGAATATATTTCCGAAGCGGAATGTAATCCCGAGATCATGAGCAGGCTTGAAAAGCTTTATTCCGCATATTACGGTGTTTACAAGACTATGGACGATATTGGAATAAGCTATGAGAAATATATTGCCGGAGATATTGACGAAAACAGCAGAAAGCTTCTTATGGAGGCACAGGATGTTTATGCCAGGGTTATCGAAGGAGAGGCTGTCGAAGTCGCTCTTAATGTTAAATTTGAGGATGCAAAGGCAGTTACTTTTTCAATTGGCGGTGAACCGGCAGAATTTCTTATGTACAAAATAAGCGGCGAAAACTGGAAGTTTGACACAATAGGTCTTGCGGTTTTGGAATATTAATTACTTTCAGGAGGTTTTAAAATGAAAAAAATATTAGCTTTTCTTATGGCAGTGACGACTTGCTTCTGTGTATTTACAGCATGCGGAGACACTGAGGACAGCGACAGTGAAAAGTCCGGCAGCAAAGCGTCGGATGAAAAAGAACCTGGAAATAAAGTTTCTGATAAGGATGATCCAGACGTCAAGGATTCCGATAAAGATGATCCAGATGGCAAGGATGCGGAATCTGATATATATCTGGAAGCGTTTCAGAGGCTTATTGATGCAGCAGCGGCTGAGGATATTCCAGCTACAATGAGAGCTACATTTCCCGATATAACAATGGATGCGATCGAAAATACTGATTCTATGGATGCTATCACCGAGTCAATGGGCGATATTTCAAAATATGGCTTCGGAACTATCACTTCAACAGAGATAGTATCCGTTGAGGACTGCGACGCTGAAACGATTGAAAAACTTGAAAAGCTTTATTCTGTTTATTCAAATCTGTTCATTGTAATGGATGAGAACAATATAAGCTACAAGGATATTATGGCAGGAAATATTGACGCGGACCAGGCAGATCTCATTATGGAGCCTGCTGATCAGCTTGCAAATATAATCAGTTTTGATAGCCTTGATGTTGAACTTTCCGTTAAAATTGAGGATGCAAAGTATGTGACTCTGGGATACAACGGAATGAAAGAAAAGGCAGTTGCATATAAAGTCGCAGGCGAGGATTGGAAGATTGATACGATCGGTATTGAGATTATAGGCTACTGATACGGATAAGGCTTCCGGAAATTATAATAAACTGTATAAGCTGTTTATTGTAAATGTTTAGTTTATCTTGTGACGGAAGAATAGCGGAGGAATTAAAAATGATATATGAATTAATGGCAGCAGCCGGAAACATTCCTGTTACCGGTGATACTTTTCCGGTTAAGACTTTTGTTATTATTGCAGTTATTGCAATAGCAGCAGCTGTCGGAATGGTTATTCTGACAAAGGGAAAAGGCGGCAATGATAATGACGACAGTGATGAGGAGTCAGAAAAACAAAATAATTCTGATGATGAATAATCATTTTCTGGATTTACATTTCAGGATTGTCCCTCCGCATACAATATGTGTGCGGAGGTGTTTTTTATGATATGCAGTCTTGAAGATCTCAGGCGCAAGGAAGTCATTGACATAACTAACGGCGAAAGATTGGGTTACATAGACGATGCGGAAATGAATCTGGAAACCTCGGAGATTAAGGCGCTTATGATATATGGCAGGCAGCGTCTTTTCGGGCTTCTTGGCCGGGAAGCGGATGTAGTGATACCTTGTTCAGATATTAAGGTTGTAGGCAGTGATGTAATCCTTGTTAAATTGTCTATACGACCTGAATTGTCACATTCTTCAAAAGAAGAAGAAAATAATATAAAAAGTTTGTGGAAATAGACAAGTGGCAAATACTTGAAAAAAATATGTAAATGTGCTATAATATTAAGGCAATTCGCACGCAGGAGTTTTTACAGGCTGGTGCATTCAATGAATGTTGCCTGTGAGTTAAGCTCTGCGGAGGATTAATAATAACCAATTTAAGGAGGACTACACCATGGGAGTAGTATCAATGAAGCAGCTTCTTGAAGCAGGCGTTCATTTCGGACACCAGACAAGAAGATGGAACCCTAAAATGGCTCCGTATATCTTTACAGAAAGAAACGGAATCTACATTATCGACCTTCAGAAAACAGTAAAGAAGCTTGAAGAGGCTTATATGTTCGTTCGTAATCTTTCAGCAGAGGGCGGCGAGATTCTTTTTGTAGGTACAAAGAAGCAGGCAGGCGATTCTGTAAGGGAAGAAGCTACAAGAGCCGGCGCACATTATGTAAATGCAAGATGGCTGGGCGGTATGCTGACAAACTTTAAGACCATCCAGACAAGAATTAAGAGACTTGAGCAGCTCCATGCAATGGAGGAGGACGGTACATTTGCTCTTCTTCCTAAGAAAGAAGTTGTTAAGCTTAACCTTGAAATTGAGAAGCTTGAAAAGTTCCTGGGTGGTATTAAAAATATGAAGAAGCTTCCGGCAGCTCTCTTTATCGTTGACCCCAGAAAAGAAAAGATCGCTGTAGCCGAGGCTAAGAAGCTCAATATTCCGATCGTAGCTATCGTTGATACAAACTGTGATCCCGATGAGGTAGACTACGTTATTCCCGGAAATGACGATGCGATCAGAGCAGTAAAGCTTATTGCTGGTACCGTTGCTAACGCTATTATTGAGGGCAGACAGGGAGACGATGCTGCTGAGGCTTCTGAGGCTGAGCCTGCTGAAGAAGTATCTGACGAGGCGGCCGAATAAACGACAGATAAATTCAAGGCGGTGCTGCGCTGAGTGATTATCGGCGCAGGATACTGCTTCTAAAGCCCGAATGTGATCGTTCGGGTTTTTGCAGATAATATACATTACAGGAGGTAATTACAATGGGAAAGGTTTCCGTTGCTGAGATTAAAGAACTTATGAAGTCTACCGGTGTTGGTATGATGGACTGTAAGAAGGCTCTTGAGGCTAACGAGGGCGATATGGATAAGGCTATCGAGTTCCTTAGAGAAAAAGGACTTGCTACACAGGCAAAGAAAAGCGGCAGAGCTGCTGCCGAGGGTATTGTTACAGCCGTTGTAAACGGCAATGCCGGCGTACTCCTCGAAGTAAACACAGAGACCGATTTTGCTGCAAATACAGACGATATCAAGAACTTTGTAAATGCTGTTGCCAATACGATCATTGAGAAGAATCCTGCTGATGTTGAGGCTCTTAAAGCTGAAACGATCAGCGGCGGTACAGCTACAGTAGGTGATGTACTTACTGAGCTTGCCGGAATGAAGATCAGAGAGAATATAGTTATCCGCCGTTTTGTAAGAATGGAAGGAGTTATGGCTTCGTATATCCATAACGGCGGCAGCATCGGCGTTATGGTAAGACTCGATACCGATCTTTCCGCAGATCAGGTAACAGCTATCGGCAAGGACGTGGCTATGCAGTCTGCAGCTCTTAACGCTCCTTATCTGAAGCGCGAGGATGTTCCTGCTGAGGTCATCGAAAAGGAGAAAGAAATTATGCTGGCTCAGATGGCTGAGGATCCTAAGATGGCAAGTAAGCCTGATAAGGTAAAAGAAGGAATCGTACAGGGCAAGATCGGCAAGTACTATAAGGAAAATTGTCTCCTTGAGCAGTCTTTTGTAAAGGACGATAAGCTTTCTGTTCAGGGTTATATTGATGCTGAGGCTAAGAAGCTCGGCGGTTCTATCGTTGTAACAGACGTTATTCGCTTTGAGAGAGGCGAGGGTGTTGAAAAGAAAGAAGACAACCTTGCAGACGAAGTTGCAAAGATGATTAAGTAATATATTCGGCACACGGTTATGCTGTGTGCCGTTTTTTGGGAGGTTTATATGAAGAAAAAGGTTGGAATATGTCTGTTGGTAATGCTTATAAGTGCTATGTTTGGATTTTTTGCATTTATTGACGCAAATCTTGTTTTTCAAAACAAGCGAATTGACCTGAAAGACGCAAAATTAGACGATTTCCATGACTCAGCGCTTGTTGAAGGTGAGGTTTATATGATTACCGGACCTTTTGCATCGCTTGAAGAAACAAACAAGGTTTACGGCATTCCGGTAGGCAAGAAAGAAACGTTCTATTATCTTGTGGGTAACACTACTCATGATAAATTCTATGATGCAGTAAATTCCGACACCGACAACATTTACGATGGAATAACATGGTTTGTGCTTTCCGCTTCGGATAAGAAGCTGGTAGAGAAGCTTGATGATCAGGTGAGTAAATTTAGTGTCTGGGCACAAAATTACAATAATTTCATGATGCTTATTGAAGAATCCGGTTTTGATCCCGATATAGATATGGATAAACTGGAGAGAGTTATTGATATGATACCTACTGAAACGGTAAAGATTGGCGGTATTCTCAAGTCTCAAAGTTCGGATGAGGATTACGAAGCTTACAGAGATGATTTTTTGTCAAAATCAGATATCAAATCTAAGGATGTAGGCGAACTTATGCTCAAAACCGTAAAGCAAGGTTCTAAGCCCGGAACAATGGAGGTTATAATTTTCGTTGCCTGCGTTGCCGTGTTTATGATTTCATTCATTTTTCTTATCATTTCAATTGTCAAGAAAGCTAAGGCAAAGAAATCAGAAGAGCTGTGGTGATCATTACTTGAGAGAATACATATAATTAATGAATTGTCCCCTTGAAACTTTGTGTAGAATGACGAAGAATCGGGGGTTCTTTTTTTGTGCAATTTGCTTGCAGTTTTGCTTGAAATGTGGTATAATATTATGGAATGAATATTTTCATTCCATATTTTAAATATCAGCGGGGTGAATAAAATGAATCAGGATGTAACAAGACTTGCAGATTCTGTAAGCAAGGTAATTGTTGGAAAAAATGAAACAATTGTCAAGCTGATTGCCGCAATGCTATGTGAAGGCCATGTTCTTCTCGAAGATG